>JAPKEY010000229.1 GCA_028821815.1 Candidatus Poseidoniales archaeon
GGAGAATTTAGAAGCAATGAAATGATTTGAGGCACGGTGCGCATAAACCACTGCTTCCAAGAGAGAATTCGAAGCAAGACGGTTTGCACCATGCATTCCAGTACAAGCAACCTCACCAATTGCATAGAGCCCTTTCATTGTTGAACCTGATTCTTGTTGGACCAAGCCATCGTCGTCTACTCGCAGACCGCCAACGAAATAATGGGCGGCAGGAGAGACTGGAATTGCATCCACTCCAAGACTAAGTCCATGTCTTTGAAGCCGTAAATTTATCATCGGGAATCGATTTGCGACTTCCGACCCTAAATGTTCAGTCACTAATAGGACATGTTGTTCTCCACTCAATTTCAATTCTGAATCGCATGCGCGGGCCACTACATCTCTCGTCGCAAGGCTACCTGATTGACTATATCGAAGGGTAAAGGAAAGATTTGCTGGATTCTCTTGCCCATCCCAGTTTTGATATTCTTCAACCGTCATCAGCACAGCACCATGGCCTCGAAGGGCTTCAGTCAACAAAAACGGCCGGTCACCCTCCATAGTTAGGGCTGTTGGATGGAATTGTACAAACTCCATGTCTCTAATTGCGGCTCCAGCACGAAGCGCCATCGCAACACCATCTGCCGTAGAAATTTCAGGGTTAGTCGTTTGTCTATAGAGTTGCCCAGCACCCCCAGTTGCAATCATCACTGCATCAGCGGCGATAGTGACCATTCTTGATTGACCATCAAGACACCAAAGCCCCACTACTTGCTTATTTGATGCCTTAGTATCCTTCAATACCAAATCAACTGCAAGATGGTTAGAAAACATTTCAATATATTCAGATTCATCAACTGCCTGCATCAAGGCACGTTCAATTTCAGCACCTGTAGCATCCTTTGCATGGAGAATTCGAGAACTAGAATGGCCTCCTTCACGCGCCATGTCGAATTTGCCTAATGAGTCTCTTTCAAATCGCACTCCAATATTCAATAAATCGGTTATTCGCTCTCCTGCCTCCTCGCAAACTAAGCGTACGACTCTAGGGTCGCAATGGCCTGCGCCTGCAGAACTTGTGTCCTCAATATGTGCTTCGAGTCCAGAATCATCTGTTTTGTCCAAAATCCCTGCAATCCCACCCTGCGCCCAATTGGTTGAAGAATCGGATGGGGCACTTTTTGTGATGATACTTACCTGATGTTTTGCCTCTGCACATCGCAGGGCGGCGAACAAGCCGGCAATCCCAGAACCGACCACTAATACATGCGCCATCTTAACCAGTGAATTGCCCTTGCGGCCATCTATGTTCAATATATCGCGAAGACTTCCACGGTGTTCTTGCCTGCGATAGCACTATGGAGGGGTGTAATCGTTCGGAGAATGATGGCAGGTAGGGTTCCACGTATTCTGGCGGTAATTCTGGGCCTCTTCATCGTTGGAATTGCAGTTGTAAATGTACAAATGGGGTTCGCTGACTTTGGTGGTGAAAAGGCAAAGATAAATTGGACTACAATAGCAACAAGCGGTTGTTCAAGTGCATTGGATGGAAGTTTTGAAGATGAATCCGAAATCGAGGACTGCGTTGGGGCGACTGGACTTTTTGAAACCCCAGACCTGATATTCCTAGCGTTTGGTCTACTTCCATTAATTGTCGGGTTGATGCCATCAAAGAAGAAAAGAGGCAAGCGGAATAGAGCTGCGGGTCAGTCAAAGAAATTGAAGGATATGGAAAGAAAATATTCGATTCGTTTGGCAATCGGAGTGATCATGTTTTCAATCGGAGTTCTAGTATTTGTGTCTGGAGAAAGCCCATCACGTCAAGGAATCGGTGGCGATGATGGTTCACTCCCATTCATTGAAGGTTCGATCTATCTAATCTTAGGATTGAGGGGACTCTCAAAAGGTTGGACTTTGAGGAAGCAGACTTTATCTTTCAAGAAAAAATTCGATGAAGGCGGTGGAGAGGCCGCAGATGGACACAGCATGGCAATGCAAGAAAGAATGTTCAGAGATAACCAACTCGGTGATCCATTCAAGGGCAAGCATAAGGTCAAGGGCATTGGAAATTTCCGAACTGTTGGAGAAATGAGGCAATCGATGAATCTCGATAAATGGGATGATGCATTTGAGGTTGGAATGTACGATGATGACGATGGTGAAGG
>JAPKEY010000230.1 GCA_028821815.1 Candidatus Poseidoniales archaeon
GTTGTCACCTCATTCGTCTCTTTCATGGACCCAGATTAGATGGTATCCGAACTCAGTTTTGACAAACCGATCTACTTCATTTAGAGGTTGTTCAAAGCAGGCTGCACTGAATTGACGAGCCATTTGCCGTTCGTGGAACCAACCGAGATCCCCACCTTTTTGGCCACTGGGGCAAGAGCTATGCTTCTTGGCTGCTTTTTGGAATGTCTTCAGTGGTTTCCTCGCACCTTGAATTTCTTCAAGCAAACGGATAGCATCAGATTTCTGACGCAACAAGATGTGGCTGGCATGCGCTCTACGAATAGCCATTGAATCATCCCCAAGCCAACCATGCAGCGTATGAACCATAGATGATTCCACTGACTGCTAGAGACTCTTCATTGAAGCGATCCATATCGTCGTGGAAGGTATGGTATTCCCAAGAACCAGATCCGTAACAGACGATTGCACGCCCCCGCTCATCTCCATCTTGCTGTTGAATATCATAAACGAAAGGCCCATGGTCAGAATTGTAGGGCATGCCATCGCTAGCACCCTTTACCCCATCAAGGGTTTGTGTGTTAATCGTATATTTCGTGGCCAATCCCTTCGGGTTTTCTTGTTTGAATTGGTCAACAATTTGGTTGATGTAGTTCATGTCACGAGCATCATTGCCAAACATCCACAGACTATTGCCTCGAGTCTCTAGGTCGATATCGACATGATTCATGTCGAGGTTGATGTATAGGCGCAGGTTTTCTTGCAGCTGGCCGATATAGGATGCAACGTAGGCTTTGGAACCATGCAACCCTTCCTCTTCTCCACCCCATGTGCAGAACTTCATGGTGTAATATGGCTCTCCTTGGCTTTCAGCCATGTTGGAAAATTGGCGAGCCAATTCCAATACGGATGCCGAACCTGAAGTATCATCGACAGCACCAGGGCCATTGTAGACCGTATCGTGATGTCCACCGAAGATGATTAGTTCATCGGTTTTCCCAGGCAAGACGCCACAAGGTGCTTTGACATCGCGCTCACCCTGATTGTCGACATTCACAATCATTCGAATTCGCCCATCTCCATTGACGACATCATCGCGAATTTGTTCACCAACTTGATCGCTGACCATCAAGAAAGGGATGCCAGGTGGGAGACTCTCAAACTGACTGGTATCAACGGACTTGAAGTAGGGGACACACCGCCCTTCATCACCTGGAATTTTACAGTTATTTGGTGGATTTTCTCCACCTGTCGAATCCCATGTGACCAGAATCAGACCATACAGATCGTTCTGCTGAGCCTTGATTAGGAGTTGTGTGTTGCTAGCTACTCCACCTTGTCCGAAGACCAGTCCAATACTTGCAGAGGCATTTTCCCATACTCCATCATCACTAGCATTCCCTAAATCAACTACAGGAATCTGATCCTGATACTGGTAATCAGCCGAACCAGAATATCCTTGGAGAACAAAGTCTATCCGGTGGGTGAATACAGTTTCTTGACTGCCTATATCAGTGAAAGCGCATGGGGGGAAACCAATGATGCCTGGCATACATATCGATATTTGTGGTTCTTCTTGAATCTCAAACATCGGAACTGCAAATGAATTCGGTTCGATGGCCAATCCAAAATCAGAGAAGTTGTCCAAGTTGGATTGCGCAGCGGCGTGTTCAGAAGCAGAACCACTCATCCGCCCCTGCCATTCAGAATCGCCCAATGCGACCAAACCCTCAGCAAAGGCGCGCGCTTGAGCGGAATCGAAATCGATGAGTTCCCCATCAAATTCATCTTCAGAAAACCAACCTACAATCGTATCTCCAAACAGGATGGCGGTAATACTGCCACCTACGATAAGCATCACAACCACAGCAATCACCGGGACAGTTGCCCAAGGAACCCGTTCTTGAGACATATCCAACTGTTCAGTTGATGTGGTAGGGGGAGCTGAAGTATCGTTCCAAATTAGTGCAGCAATTCGTTCATCCTTTGTTCGCGGGACACGTATGCCCCGCTCCTTTAGCAAGTTTCCGAGTTCAACGTGAGTTTGGTCATCATATCTCATCTGGACCACTCCTTACAGTTAGTCATGCAACGCCGTCATTCTTCAAGGCACGGGTCTATTGGACCTCTTCACCA
>JAPKEY010000231.1 GCA_028821815.1 Candidatus Poseidoniales archaeon
ACAGAAAGGGGCTTACTCCCTGATCCCATTCAATCTGTCCTAGTGGTAACGCTGTCAGTTGAATGGTAGCGAGACGGAGGACCTTTACGCGCAAAATGAGGAGGGTACCTCACTCACTCATCAGAGGAGATCATCGATGTTGGGTAGGTCAGGGTGAGCTGGCGTAGTCACAGGTTGAACAGGAGCGGTTTCAACCACTGGTTGTACTGGAGATTGTTGTGCCACCCATTGACTTCCGTAGTGATTCCATTGTTCCATAGTCCAGCCAATTGGTAGGCCTCCAGCGGGTATTGGTGGCCCACCCGTACTCACGACCGGTTCTGAAGCAACTACTTCCGGCATGCTCACTACAGGCGCGATATCTGTGAACAAATCCCTTTCAAATTCAGCCATTGCACGGTCACGTCCACTACCTTTTTTCTTGGAATTGGACCGAATGGCCAAGATTGCAGCGACAACGCCTACGTTAAACAAAAGCAGCATGGCAATCATGGCAATCGAACCCGTATCCATCTCAAATCCGGCATCTTGTTCTCCCGCAGCATCTGTTTGATCCGAATCTGTGTTTTGATTTGTAGGATTTGTTTGGTTTTCAACAGGTTCAGTATTGTCTACAATTGGGGGGAAGTAAACGGTCATGACCGTATCTTTCCACATTCCCTCAATGCTAACTCGGGCATTCAATTCTGCTGACTCATCAATCAAATTTGTGTAATCGATGTAATAGGTTCCATTTAGTGCATTTGTGCTTTCTGAAATGGTCGAATCGCCATTTTGTAAATTCCAAGCCATCTGGCAATTACTTTCGCATGTGATTGTAACTGAAATATTGGCTGTACGTGAATCACTATCTGGGGCCCCTGATAAGTTCAATTCAATCGACAGCAGTGGGCACCCATTGAGTGACCCCCAAACTTCAGGACAACCATCGACCGAATCTTTCCGGCCATCATCATCTGTATCACGTTGGTTGGCGGCGCAACCATCAACATCGGTTTCAGCCAACCATTGTGTATCTGGACAAAGATCCAAATTATCGTTGACTCCATCCTCGTCAGTGTCACGCTGCCCGGGTCCACATCCAGCATCATTGACATCCTCTTCATCTAGGGGGGTATTTGGACAGGTATCCTCGTAGTTGTAAATCCCATCATCATCATCATCGAGTTGTGATCCTGAACAACCCAATTCGTTTACTAGTTCCTCTCGAGGTGTTCTTGGGCAAGCATCCAAATCATCTGCGACCCCATCCTCATCAGTGTCCAATTGGCTGTCTGCACATCCGTCCCCATCAATGTCTTCACCCTGGTCGGTTTGTGGGCAGTCATCCTCAGCGTCCACCACACCATCAGAATCACTGTCAATTTCCCATGAGGAGCAACCAACGCTGTTAACATTCCAACCCGGCTGCGTATCTGGACATTGATCGGAATCATCCATGACCCCATCTTGATCAGTATCAATTTGATTGTCCGCACATCCAGCACCATCAACACTCAATCCTACATCTGTATTCGGGCAGGCATCCTCATCATCGATGACACCGTCTCCATCTGTGTCAAGTGGGGGAATTTCACAGCCATCAGTGTCGACTTGCATACTGGGCAGCGTGTGGGGGCAATTATCCATCGAATCAGCCACATTGTCTCCATCATAGTCGGGAATGCCCACAACTTGCTGCACAAACAATGCTATTGCTTTGTGCGTGGTTTCAGTTGGGTGTAAGTCATCGAAGAAGATGTACTCCTCGACATTAGGTGCGATGGGGTCATTGCTATCACAAAGAGCTCCAGAATGGTCACAAGCTGCATGAGTTGTGTTGGTGATACCGAAATGCTCCCCTGACCAAAACAACATTTCAAAGCCCTCCCAAACTGGGATCATGTGTGTGGTGACACTGTATGTGCTCGCCAAATTTGCTGCCATTGTGTGCATCCCTGAGTTGAAGTCAGCAACACGCTGTCCTAGAGCCTGGTTATCTTCAGCAGAATTACCGCTCGCACTCGGTGTTTTTTCAAGTGCTGGTAGTTCAAAGAAGATGAATTCTTGGCCACCATCTACGATTAGTTGCTCTGCATGATTTTCTAAGTTATTGACAAGCACCTGCGAGTTCG
>JAPKEY010000232.1 GCA_028821815.1 Candidatus Poseidoniales archaeon
CAAATTGGTTTCCAATTTCCTTCTGGTCTTTATTTCGGATTGTACCTTCTTTGAAATCACCAGCTCGTAGAGCATCGACGACTTCCTGTGGTAGCATTTCGACTTCGATGTAGAATCGGTTGTGCCGATTCGGTGATTTACCCTCAAAAGAGCGACCTACATTGTTACCATTGATTGCCTCACGATATACGACAATTGGTTCGCTCACCTTGACTTTAATTTTTTGTTCCTCTTCAATTCTATATGTGGTGATCTCCAGATGAAGTTCCCCCATACCTGCAAGAAGGGCTTCCCCGGTTTCTGGATTTGTTGTTACTTGCAAAGAAGCATCCGACTTTGCAAGACTACGCAAAGCATCAATGAATTTAGGCAAATCTTTCATCGACAGAGGCTCTACAGCCACTGTAACAACCGGTTCTGAATAATGACGAATTGGTTCGTAAGGTATCATATCCTGGTCTGATGTAACGGTCACACCAGCAGCAGCAGAACGAATACCAGTAATGGCGGCAATGTTGCCGGCGACAACTGTGGGGACTGCAATGCGGTCACCACCGACCATCATACTGACTTGCTGGACACGTTCCGATTTACTCCCACCAATCGCCCAAACTGTTTGACCATGGTTGATTGATCCGGAATAAATTCTACCAACAGCAACTTCACCTGCGTGCGGATCCATCCATATCTTGGTGATCATCATCGCCAAAGGTCCATTCGGATCACACTCTAGCATTGCCTTGCCTTCTTTGGATTCCATATCTCCAGTCCAAATGTTGGGGATTCGGTAAACTTGTGCTTCCATAGGATTTGGTAATTTTGAGACAGCCATATCCAATAGCACTTCATGAACCGGAGCTTTCTTGGCCAATTCTTTCTGCTGCTCATTGTGACAATACTCAAAAATTTGAGTGAAGTTAATTCCCGTTTTCTGCATATATGGGACTGTAATTCCCCAATTGTGGTATGCGGAACCAAAAGCAACTGTGCCATTCATGACACTAACTTGCCATGATTTCTTGTACTCATCGGGGGCAAATTGTTTGATTAATTTGTTAACGCGGGTGATTTGTTCCTCAAATCGCGACATCATATCTTCAGGAGTCACTTGTAATTCATTGATGAGGCGATCAACTTTGTTTATGAATAAAATTGGCTTGACCTTTTCTTTCAATGCTTGCCGTACAACTGTTTCTGTTTGCGGCATGGCACCCTCAACTGCACAAGTGAGGATAAAACACCCATCAACAGCGCGCATGGCACGAGTCACGTCACCACCAAAATCAACGTGCCCAGGAGTATCGATTAGATTGATCAGGTAATCGGTCCCTCCAACATTGTGAACCATGGACGCGCTAGCGGCATTGATTGTAATACCGCGGGCAGATTCCTGCTCATCGAAATCAAGTACACGAGCTTTGCCAGCAAGTTCCTCAGACATCATCCCTGCGCCTGCGATAAGATTGTCAGAAAGTGTTGTCTTCCCATGGTCAATATGTGCTGCAATACATAGATTTCGTATTTGATCACGAACATGCATGACTTCTGTTGCTTTTGCGATATTGTCTTCCTTTCGGCCCATGATAAATCACCTAAGTGAGCCCGGCGACCTGAACATGGTTGATAAATCCGCCTGTGCGCACGCGCGCGCCCACGCGAGAGGAAAGATAGAATCAACGTGCGGAAGCCGCAATACGTTGGACTTCCTCTTTCTTGGCCACAGCGAAAGATGCAACATCTCCATCCTTGGCCTTCATAATCTCGTTGGTAATTCCATCCTTGAGGGTTTTTGTGGTCTTGTACGTTGCTGCAATGCTGCCTTTGCAAAGGTTGCGGATAGCGAGATCCAAGCGGCGGCTCGGAGCACTATCAACGGCTTTTGGCTGAGATACTGCGCCGAATTTGATACGTGTAACTTCTTCCATGGGAGCTGCGTGTGTAATTGCATCGACTAGTGCCTGCAAAGGATTTCCCTTGGTACGTTGATGAATAACATCGAGTGCTTGTTCAAAGGCTTTGGCGGCATATTGCTTCTTACCGCCATTTCTTCCATCACGCATGAGGCCATTGATGAATCTCTCAACAACACTCAGTTTTGCCTTGC
>JAPKEY010000039.1 GCA_028821815.1 Candidatus Poseidoniales archaeon
ACCCAAACGGAAGGAGTCTCGCATACCACGTAGAACGTGAGGGGCTTGCGACATGTTCTCCATGCCGCCTGCGACTACAGTGGCAGCTTCACCCAATTGAATCATCTGTGCTGCATTGACAATCGCTTGCACACCAGAGCCACAGATTCGCGACACTGTGAGCATGGGAACCTCTTGAGGGATGCCAGCGCCTAATCCAGCGTGACGTGCACCAAAGATGGCCTGGTCACAGGTTTGCAAAGCGTATCCCATGACAACATGATCAACAGCATCTGCACTTGTTCCGGTTTTCTCCAATGCGCCCTTGATTGCAATCTCACCTAGTTTGAGTGCTGAGGTATCTTTCAGTAACCCACCGGGTTGACCATCTCCACGCTTACCTCCAGACCATTCACAGAATGGGGTTCTTGCTCCTCCAATGATGACAACATCTTCGACCATGATGCGGCGACTGGCATTCGGTTTTTCAACGACACGGCATTACAGCATGCTACTGATGATGGCACTTCCTGCAATCCAAGCCCCGGCTGTGGAACCCAAATTTGCGAACGCAGTCACAAGTAAGACGCGACCGACTTTGTTTTTCCAGAACAGAGATAGCCGATCAAGTTTCAAGAATGCTTGCAAATCTTTGGTGGATGGTGCAGCAACTTTCAATTGTACCAAACCGGCGAACCAACCGGCTGCCAACATTGGATTTAGAGATGTAATCGGGCTTGCAATTGCAGCGGTGAGAATCGCCAGAGGGTGCCCTCGAGCAATCGCCGCACCCAGTGCTGCAAGTACGGCATTCAGTGCCAGCCAAGTGATGGCTGCCTCCTTCAGTGAGGCCAAATCCCCTTGTGAGGCAATCCAAGCAAATAGGCCGAGCATGAGGACAGGTATACCCCATTTGACGACTTTCCAAGCCGGATGTGGTGGGGCGATGTGATTGAGTTCGCGGTAACGTTCTTTGTCCAACACCATGTTTTGGTTGAGATGGTGGGCCACACCTTCGAGGTGGCCAGCACCAATGACTGCCAGCACCTTCCCTTCATGCCGCAATCGTTGGATACTACCGGCCAAAAACTCGTCACGTTCATCGATGAGAACTTCGCCAGCAGCGGGCGCCACTTCACGCAATTCCCCCATCAATTGGGTGATTAGATCCGTATTTTCGAGCAATTCCTCAACAGTAACATCCTCTTGTTCACTCTCATCTTCAAACAATAAAGCAGACATCACTTTCCATTTCTCACGCAATTTCATCTTTCGCCAAGCCCTGCGCAGCGTAATCTGAATATCACGATCGACTAGAGCGACTTCTTTCTGAGCTTCAGCGGCGGCTTGTATGGCGGCCAAGAGATCAGTGCCCGGTTTCTCACCTTCTGCTAGGCCCATGCGACGCTGTTCGACTGCAAGCATCGATTGGAACAGGACCAAGGGGGCTTTTCCTTCTCGCAACACCTTGCCCAACGTTTCGTTGTCAAACCGGTCAGGGTGCATTAGGGCATCCAAGCGGCTTTTGCACAATTCAACCGCAACAAGGTCTGGCTCATACTCAGCTACTTCACGACGTGCTGCATCGGCACTGGCCTTGGAAATGTGTGCGGTGCCCAGCAGGCGAAGATTCTCATCAATATCGATTACAGTCATCAAGACAACTCCGGGCGGAGGGTAGCCAGAGTGGTTAGCAAGTCAGCATGAGCTTCAACATCGTGAACACGCAATATGTCCACACCTTCCAACATGGCATGTGCGGCTACACCGAGTGTCCCCGCCAATCTTTGTTCGGTATCTTGTCGGTCCAATAATTGGGCGAACATGGATTTACGACTGACACCCCAAAGTATGCTATAGTCCGAATCACTACGAGAGTGGAGTAATTCCAAATTATGTGTCAATGTTTTCCCAAATCCAATTCCGGGGTCCAAGCATATCAGACCTGAATCAAGACCACTTTCGACTAGTTTTGAGGCGGCTGAAGTCAACGATTTGTAAACTTCTTCGACTACATTGTCGTATTCTGGGTCTTGCTGCATGTTCCCGGGCTCACCCAGCATATGCATGATACAAACAGCACAACCTCGTTCAATCACGAGGGCAGCCATTGCAGGGTCACGTAATCCACTAACGTCATTGACCATGTTGGCTCCTGCATCAAGGGCAGCATTTGCAATCTCAGCACGCCGCGTATCGATTGAAATCAATCCATTTGGATTGGCAGCACGCAGTGCTTGGATGACGGGGATGATTCGGGCTGCCTCCTCTACTGCATCGATCGATTCTGCACCAGGTCGTGTGGATTCCCCGCCCACATCGACCCAATCTGCGCCAGATGTCCACATTTTCAATCCACGTTCAATCGCTGTATCCAAATCAACTCTAGAGGCTGCATGGAAGGAGTCGGGTGTGACGTTTAGGATGCCCATTAATCGGCACCTTCCATCTGGACGGCGGCGCAAAAAGGGTCGCAAGTCGCCCATATGGTGCCCCGGTGGAACGGTATGGTTTATGATGTGTGGAGAGGGCGTTGGCAACTCGTGGTAGCCGTGGGTGATTCTGAAAGCATGGCACTCGTGCCATTGGATGGTGTAGATGAGGATGGAATCCTTTCTTTCTCAGACATAGAATCCTATGGGGGGGAATCTTCAGTCCCAACTGCAGATACTCTGGAATTAGCAGAGTCTATTTTACAAAGATTACAGCCAGGAGATCGGCATGAGATGGGGCAAATGGTGTATCGAAACGCCATCGCTTCAGGAGTCCTTGTGATGGCTGTGGCATTGTTCTGGTGGCTCACAGTTTCCGTATTTGGTAAACAATTGGGCTCCGAAGAAGCTCAACTTTCACTAATTTTCGATTTGAATTACAAATGGGTTTCCGCACTGGTTCCAATGCTGATTTTTGTGGCCACTACACTGATGAAGTTGTCACGCGAGAAGAGTCAGCCTTGGGCTGGACTAGTCGCTGGTGCCATGATCATTCTTGCCTTGTTCTTGGCCGTTGAGCCCATCGGCCATCTGGCATTTGGTAGTGCACCTCCAATCATGCTCCTCCATTCTGCTCGCCTCATCACATTGGGTGTCATGGTTCACTATTGTGCTTCGATGTTCCTCGATGCTTTGTTGCTACGCTGGGTGCGTGATTTACTCGCTAATTTCCCCGTCGACATATCACCTCTCGGTGGTGCTCCCGCTGAGGGGCAGGCTGAATAAGCGGCATCTACGGCCTGATTTCGTGCGACCTGATGTTACTGTGGTCAGACTTGGCCATCGCCAACAGCGCGATAAGCGCATCACCAGCCATTTGGGCCTGACGGCTCGAGCTTTGGGCGCCAATCACTTCGTACTCTGTGGGGATGATGATCAAGGGGTGTTGGATACACTAGCGGATGTCACTGAAAATTTCGGTGGAGGATTCTCATCTGAACACCACCCCAAGCCGATGGGCTACCTTCGCCATTTCTCTAAACAGGGGGGTAAAATCGTCCACCTCACGATGTATGGGGAACCACATGATTCAGTGACTGTAGATATCCCTACAGATGCACCGATTGCTGTTGTTGTTGGTGGAGTCAAGGTACCCGGTGAGATTTACAAATTAGCCGATTACAATGTTGCGGTTGGTCACCAGCCACATTCAGAGGTTGCAGCACTGGCGCTTTTCATGTCTGAATTGATGGGTGGCGTCGCCGGTCCTGAACAGTTTGCAGGTGCCCGTTTACAGATTCAGCCACATCCCTCTGGAAAAGTCGTCATTGACCGGAATGAAGATTCGTAATCAAGTCAATGATTATAACCGGATTTCAGGGAGAGTCCGAGGGTGCGAAGGTGTCGGTAACAGGGGGCTTCTCTCCCGGTTCTGGTCAAAATGGTGTTTCCAAAGCTTTCATCGCACGAGATGCTGCTGATTTTCTCCTACCTGGACTTCCACCCCATGACCACCTAGAAGCCAGTGGAAGAGGCGTCTTGTTGCTTGCAGATGGTTCGCGTCACGAAGGCGATTTATTCGGAGCTGCTAAGATTGCAGAAGGCGAATTGGTATTCACAACCAACATGACTGGTTATCAAGAATCTTTGACAGATCCTTCCTTTGCTGGACAGGTGCTGACATTCACATGGCCGTTACTTGGAAATTATGGAATTGCGCCGGGAATTTCCGAATCCTCGGGTGTTTGGCCAAGAGGTGTTGTTTGTCGGGAATTGATGATGGAACCTGATCATCGACACTGCATTGGAACCGTTCATGACCTACTTTTGGCACATGGTATCCCTTGCATTTCAGGTATCGATACGCGCGCAGTCACGCGCAGGGTTCGGGAGTATGGTGTGATTCTCAGTATCTTTGGACCCATTGAAAAGGAAGCCGAGATGGCCGCCATACTGGAAAAGATGGAGTCGCCAGACTTGGCTGATCTCGCAGATGAGGTCAGTCGAGATGATGCAGTATTCCTCAATGAAGGTGCGACCGACACCGACGGCAATCCTCTACCACGCGTTGCAGCCCTGGATTGCGGAATTAAATACAATATTCTCCGCGAACTTTGCACCCGCTTTGAAGTGCTGTGGTGCCCCCCTGATATCGCTTGGTCCGATTTGAAAAGTATCTACAATGTCGATGCTCTGTTTGCTAGCAATGGCCCGGGAGACCCTGCACATCCTGGAAAGGCAACAGCAGCTCGACACACATTGGCGCAGGCAACCAAAGAGGGTGTTCCAGTCATGGGCATCTGTTTGGGTCACCAACTGATGGGGTTGGCGAGTGGATTGCGGACCTACAAGTTACGGTATGGTCACCGTGGTGGGAACCAACCAGTTCTCGATTTACAAACTCAAAAGGTGAGTATCACTAGTCAGAACCACGGCTTTGCCGTAGAGGACCCAATCAAGGGAATGTTGGCACCGCATCCATCTGGTGCAAACTCTGGTGAGGTCAAAAATCTGACAGGATGTGATGTAGAGGTCCGATTCGTAAATGCCAACGATCGCACAGTGGAGGGCTTGGATGTCAAGGGACGCCCGGCATTCACCATCCAATATCATCCTGAAGCGTGCCCAGGGCCGCACGATGCCAATCCTCTATTCGATAGATTTGCAGTACTCATTGAAAATCATCTGGAGGTGAAAGCAAATGCCAAGACGCGATGATATCCAGAAAGTGATGATTCTGGGAAGTGGACCCATTCGTATTGGTCAGGCTGCAGAATTCGATTTCTCTGGTTCTCAAGCCTGTCGTGCTCTGCGTGCTGATGGGTACGAGGTTGTACTGGTCAATTCCAATCCAGCAACAATCCAAAATGACCCTGAAATGGCCGATCGAATCTATATTGAACCGCTACTACCCGACGTCGTAAAGCGTATTATCGAGATTGAAAAACCCGATGCACTGCTCGCAGGAATGGGTGGACAAACCGCTCTCAACATCGCCAGCAACTTGGCACATAGCGGCGTTCTTGCTGAATTGGGTGTGGAACTCATCGGCTGTAATTTACGTTCAATCGATGAGGCCGAAGACCGTGATTTATTCAATCAAGTTTGCCAAGAAATCGATTTGCCAATCTCACAAGCGATGGCCTGTAATTCGATTGAAGAGGTACTTGCAGCAGCCGATGAACTTGGCCAATATCCGATTTTGATTCGTCCTGCATTTACTCTGGGTGGCTTGGGTGGTGGCACTGCATGGAACACTGGTGAATTGGTTGAAATTGCCAGTCAGGGTATTCTCCACTCACAAATAGGACAAGTCCTAATTGAAGAGAGCATTCTAGGTTGGCAGGAGTTTGAGTATGAAGTCATGCGAGATGCGAATGACAATTGCACAATCGTGTGTACGATGGAAAATATTGACCCCATGGGAATCCATACCGGGGAATCAGTGGTCGTAGCACCAGCTCAGACACTTTCTGATCGAGATCATCAGGGATTGCGAGATGCAGCTCTGCGTTTGATTCGTCGCCTCGACATCAAGGGTGGGTGCAATGTCCAATTCACCGTCAATCAAGACACGGGTGAATTCCGCGTAATCGAGGTCAACCCTCGAGTGTCCCGTTCTTCTGCACTTGCATCCAAAGCCACCGGGTACCCAATTGCGCGTATTGCGGCATTGATTGCTGTTGGTTACACATTGGACGAATTGCCCAATCCAATTACCGGTGAAGGAACAACAGCTGCCTTTGAGCCCACACTTGATTATGTGGTGGTGAAAATTCCACGGTGGCCATTTGACAAGTTCCGAACAGCGGATCGAACATTGGGTACTAGCATGAAGTCTACCGGTGAAGTCATGGCAATAGGTCGTAATTTCGAGGAGGCTTTCCTCAAAGCTATCGCTTCGCTAGAATATGGCCAACCGCATCCGCGCCCACTTACACTCGCGGATGCTAGTGACGGTGAATCGATGGATGAACGTGCCCATGAGCCACTTCCAAAAGAGACCCTAGACCATTGGCTGAAGGTGGCTACAGACCGTCGCATGGGTGCTTTAGTGGAAGCATTCAGACGCGGCATGGGAATCGAAGAAGTTCGCGAAGGCACAGGCAACATCACACGATGGTTCTTGCATCGATTCAAGCGAATTGCAGATGTAGAAGCTGAAATAGTTGCAACCGATTGTGATGCCAATCAAATAACAGAAACACAAATGCGATTTTGGAAAGGACTTGGATTCACGGATGCCCATATTGCTGACGCTATTTCGGGATTCCCTGCCAGTGGCTGGAATCGTTTACCCGCTGGACGCACAGAAATTGATGTCATGAAACGCCGGCATGAATTGTCGCTTCACCCTCTCTTCCGAATGGTGGATTCATGCGCAGCTGAATTCGCTGCGGTCACACCCTACTACTATGCAACATACGAAGGCGGGGGCGCACCGTTGGGTGTTGATCATGTCCCTGCGGAAAAGAAGGCTGATTGCCGCCGTCTCGTTGTTATTGGCTCTGGCCCGATTCGAATTGGGCAGGGCATCGAGTTTGACTATGGTGCAGTGCATGCGGTTCAAGCGATTAGAGAAGCTGGCCATGAGGCGATTTTGGTCAACAACAATCCCGAAACTGTGAGTACTGATTTCGATACATCCGACCGTCTATATTTCGAACCATTAACTACAGAGTGTATTGCTGAAATCCTACTGCGAGAAGATGCCGACGGTATCTTGCTGCAATTCGGAGGACAAACAGCGATCAATCTTGCATTGCCTCTCGATGATAGAATGCCCCATCTGAGTGAATTTGGCCTAGAGTGTTCTATGCTCGGCACATCACCAGATGCGGTAGATGAAGCCAGTGATCGTGAACGCTTCGAGGCCTTTGGCAAACGCAGCATCATTCGGCTACCCAATGGGCGAACTGGAAAAACACCGGATGCGATTCGTGCTGCTGTTGCTGAAATTGGTTATCCCGTTCTCGTACGACCTTCTTACGTACTCGGTGGCCGGGGAATGGAGATTCTAACCGATGATGCACAGTTGGAGACTTACATGGCTGATGCATATATCGCACCCGACAAACCATTGCTTGTTGATGAGTATCTCGGCGGGGCAATCGAATTGGATGTTGACGCTGTATGCGATGGGGAAGATGTCCTTGTTGGAGCGGTGATGGAACACCTTGAAGAGGCTGGAATTCACAGTGGTGATTCAACTTGCTTTATCCCGACACAGAACGTAAGTGAGGAAATACTTGCAAAGGTACATGAATGGACGAAAGCAATCGGAATTGGGTTGAATATACGAGGTTGTTTCAACATACAATTTTGCATTTGTCGTGACGAACTATACGTATTGGAAGTCAATCCGCGTGGCTCCCGAACATTCCCCTTTGTGGCCAAGGCAACGGGTATTCCTTTGGCGAGAATTGCAGCACACATTACGATTGGAGAACAATTGGCAAACATGGAAATCCCTCGTCGCCAAACTGATGTTGTATGTGTGAAAGCCCCGGTCTTCCCCTTCCTCAAACTCCGTGGACTGGATCCTGCACCCGGTCCAGAAATGAAGAGTACTGGCGAAGTCATGGGCAGCCACGTCAATGCTGCTGCTGCTTATCTGAAAGCACGCCTTGCGACTGAATTACCGGTCCCGACACGAGGCGGTGTGTATCTCACCGTCAAAGATGAAGACAAAGGCAACCTCATCCCCATGGCCCGCTCTCTACAAGAGATGGGTTTCAATCTACACGCGACTCAAGGTACAGCCCGACATCTACGTGATGTGGGTGGTATCGAAGTCGAAACCTGTTATCGAATCGCTGAGGGGCAAAGTCCGGACGCACTCGATCTGATGCGTACTGGTAAAATTCACCTCATCATCAACACACCGCGAAATAGTGGTGGTGCGGTATTGGATGGCAATATGATGCGACGCCTTGCTGTGGAACTCAACATCCCCTTCGTAACAACAATGTCAGGTGCCGGAATGGAGTGCCAAGCGATTGCAGTTGCTCAAGAGGGTATGCCAGAACCACGACGACTGGTCGTTGATTACATCTGATTAGCAAGCATCGAATGCTTCGATGATATATTTGGTGAACGGACTGGTCCAGGCCAATTCAGAAAGCCCATCTTGTCCATCGGCTGAATAAATTCTGACAACATCCTGAACACGAACGTTGCCTTCTGCTGAACGTGCGAGAATGGTCTTGGGTTTGAGCACCTTTCCAGTACCGTGCGGATCGAATACGGTATCCAATGCATCGGCGAGAAACCAATCGCCCTTCCCATCAGCATCCCCTTCGTAGGTTTTCTTTGCTGCCCCGCGGCGAACAACCGGGGATGTTGCCTTCTTTGCTGCCTTAGGCTTGAACGTTGATGAACCACTGGTCGAGACCACCTTGCGGCCGCCACCACGTGCTGCCATGTCGGCACGGACTTCATCTTCGATACTCTCTCTGAGCTCTTCTTCGACCTTCTTACGCAGGTCTTCTTCGACCTCTTTGAGAATTGCAGGTCGTAATTCCTTGCCGATTTTATCGGTCATTACCCCTTCATCGAGAGCCGCGAGTTGGCTTGCCAAATCATCTCTCTGTGATTCTGCGGATTGAGTTTCAGTCAAGTAGTGGGCTGCAACCTGGACCAAACTGGTTTCCATCGCAGCTTGGGCTTGCAACTGCACAACCTCGCCAGAGTGATCTCGCCACTTTCTCCATTGTAGCATCGTATGTGAATGAATATCTGAGCCACACTTTGGGCAGAATGATCGCTTGGGTGGTTTGAGGACTGGAATGCCTCGCAAATCCTCGTTTGTGAGGCTGGTTTCATCAATACCACCTGCCGCAATATCATGAATATGGTGGCTTGCTTCCATACCGAGTGCCATCGCTTCAAGGAACAAAGGGTCACGGGTGTTGATGGAGCCGGACTGAATGAGTCCCCAAGCATCTGTTTGTGAACTCATCATGGCAACAGCAGCGGCGGCTGCTGGATTTGTTGTGTACCCCATGGCTGATTCGGAAAGACCGCCTTTGGTCGCCTTGGGTGCGGCGGCTTGAACCTCCATTTGCTCTGGTGTGACACCCTCTCCTTCGGCTGGAGCGGCTAGTCCCAGTCCAATGGGGTTATCGCCTTCCTCAACCTTTGCGATGAGGTCAAATTTTTCAGCCATCGATAAATCATCGCGGGCCCGAATCAATTCTTTCAGTTGGCGAACATCGTGTCCAGTCGATGTAATTGGTCCATCAGTTTCGAGGTCATGTCCGCACTGCAAACAGAATTTGGAAATCGCTTCAACACCGGCTTCGCAACTGGGGCAATACACCGGCATTGCGCGTGCCACGCCGACCTCCTCTTTCAAGCGTGTGGGTGGTTGGGGTTTCTGAACTACGTTCAGGGTGATAACTCATCAATCGCCAATTGGAGTAAGCCGAGAACCGCTTTTCTGTCCATTTCTTCCAATATTGAAGCAAGTTTTGGACCATGGCCTTGGTCTAGAACAATCCAGTACATCAGTTGGAATGCATCACGAAGTTTCATTTCTCGTTCCTTGGCCAATTCACAGACATGATTGTTGATTGGTGCCCAATTCCATTCGCAGTCCGCAAGTGCTGTCCGAAGGGCCAGAAGATAATCCACATCTCTGGGGTCCATATTCTCCTTTGCACCATCAGACAACTCGGTTTGGACGCGAAGTCTGAATCCTTCAGGGAAATGAGGTGAGGTTATCCAGTTCCGCATCAGTTGCAAACGCAGAATTTCATTTTCAGTTGGGCCCTCATGATTTTCATGAATCAAACCGCTTCGCTGTAT
>JAPKEY010000233.1 GCA_028821815.1 Candidatus Poseidoniales archaeon
CATTTTTGAACCACGGCCTGCTGCCTGTGGCACTGGATGTCCACCAGCTGACCAATCGTAGGAATCTCCGGCATCCTCTGAATTTTCAAGACGTCCCGCACCCACAATATGTCGTCCAGTCGTATGATCCATGATGTCAAAGCGGCCATCAGCACGGAACAATACTCGAACAAGACCATTGTCCATCCAATCAGTACGACCAAATTCACCTCCGAGATTGACCGGTTCAGCCGGTAAACTCGTGGTCCCTCTTCCTGGTAAAATATGTGCTACAGAAAGGCCAGGGGGGAGACGGTGGACATGAATTCGTCCGATGACACGTGGCAATTCAACATTAGCAACCCTGTCATCATGAACATGCAAATCCCATGATTTAGGTTTTATTTGAAGTCCTGAAGTATCAATTAAACAATCCCCCGATGGTGCAGCCATTTGTATTTTCACAGGCAGACCATGATCGAGCCAACAACGGAATTTCGGAACAGCCAAGTCAATCATCAACGAACCCGACCAAGCTTTGGTTAGAGGGTTGTGTAGCAATACGGGAACGGCATCGCGGTCTTCATGACTGAGATCC
The DNA here is from genome assembly GCA_028821815.1 of Candidatus Poseidoniales archaeon. Taxonomy (GTDB): domain Archaea; phylum Thermoplasmatota; class Poseidoniia; order Poseidoniales; family Thalassarchaeaceae; genus MGIIb-P. The sequence goes on from JAPKEY010000233.1 coordinate 578, forward strand.
ATTTGTTCTCGCAATTCCATCCTCAAATCTTCTTCCAACATGGCACTGATTTGTTGTGCGTGTGTGAAGCGGACTTCCATGTCATCATGTGTTTCATCTACGCTGCAACCACAGATGTCATCGTGCGGATGGTTGCGAAGGATTTCACGCCAAGCCAAATCGAGGCGCTCACCCCGGAATCGCCCACCGTGTGCACAAGAAATTGCGCTCAATTGTTCAACGCGGTCCCTAAGAACTCGCATCGTTTGGTCATTTGCTCGCTTGAGATACAGCCGTGCACTGAATACACCAGATAGTATATTACGATCCCAGCCCGAATGTAATTCACCCTGGTAACGGAAAATTTTCTTCTTACCAAGCCAGCCTTTCAGCGCCTCAATATAGGCTGGAAATGAAGAGTGTTCAAACTTGATTTTCCCATTGAATTTTTGACTCGCTTTGCCAATCAACATGGGTAGTGTGGGTTGAGGGTGTGTGTGGTCACTGCCTTGTCCAAATAGCAGTACTTCAGGTTGCCATCCAAGAGATTCATGTTTGTCTAGAAGTCGTTGCATACGCTCCATTGCAGAATCTACATTGATGTCGAGTCCATCTTTTCTGTCTAGTGGTCGGTTTTCAAAACCCCAAGCCATCAGATTGGGGTAGTCTGGTACTTGTTGAACTGCCAGAACCTTTGATTTACCATCACTAGCATACCAATTGAATACACCGCCAGCTTCCTGAATCCATGGTCCAGCACCTCGGGTGAAAATGAACGAATCAAGCCCAGCTCCTTTCAGAATCGCTGGTAATTGGGCAACGTGGCCAAAGGGATCGGGGACATATCCAACTTCGGAACGGCCACCCCAGCGTTGTGCTGTCTGATTCCCCATCATGAGATTGCGAACCAACGCTTCTCCACCGACGATAAATTCGTCAGGGAGTACATACCATGGGCCTATGTTCAATCGACCATTCTCAACCAGTTTTCGGATTCGATCTGCATTTTCTGGTTTGACCTCAAGGTAGTCCTCGAGAACAACGGTTTGGCCATCCAACTCAAACGAAGGGTAGGCCTTGGGATTGTTCTCCATCAAATCCAACAAATCATCGACCAATTCGACAAGCCGATATCGGTATTTTTGGAATGGTAAATACCAAGCTCGATCCCAATGTGTATGTGGGACGATATGGCCTTTCAGAGGTGCGTCTTTTAGGCGACCAGTATTTGCCTTCTTGAGCTTTGGATATCGACTGCCTTCAGCAGCATCTTGGGGGAGTGGTTCAATTTCCGGCAGCGGTTCTTCCTCCTCTTCTTCAGAATCTTCCCACTTGTCGCTATCTTCAGCTGTAACAGCGATTTCTTCAGCTACTTCTGCAGCCTCTTGAGCCGCTAATTCATCCGCATCGACAATGACCTCTTTCTCTTGGCCAGTCATACGGGCAAGTGCAGTATCAAATGTGGTTGATTCAGAAGGCACCGTAGGCACGGAATCTCCAATCGGAGGTCCACGACGAATCGGTGGTCC
>JAPKEY010000040.1 GCA_028821815.1 Candidatus Poseidoniales archaeon
GAAACAGTGCTATGTTGCACTTAACGTATATACGCACGTCATCCCATGGGATGTAGCTTGGGTCTAGTTCTCCGAGCAACCACAGCGAGAGACGAGCCCACGTCAAGCACACTTCGTGTTTCCCCAGCCCCACCCCAATTTGTTCTGAGACTGTTACTCCCCCCTCGTAGCCCCATGGGTGGGGTATGTCGCCATCTAGTACGATTTTGTCCACTCTTTCTAGACACGAAACGCAAATCTTTCTTTTTTCTACAAAGCGTGCTAACTTCACACGCAGCTCCGAAGGTTTCTTCATGATATTTCGATCGAATTACCAGAACATTTTCACTTATCTCCAACTACTAACCTACTGTTGGTTTAAATATAAAATAAGTTTTTTCCAAGTTATTCTAAGTTTTTTCCAAGTTTTTTCCAAGTTTCTTCCAAGTTTCTTCCGAATATAAAACAAGTTTCCCCCCTCACCAAGAAAATGCTACTGTTGGTTTAAATATGAAAATGGGGGGGTTATTTTCGGCCCAAATGGGGTGAAGTGTCATGTGTAAGTGGGGCATCGCCACTTCCATGTTGCCCGAGTCACAGACGCGTATCTTGCGTCTTCTCGCTCGTTACCCCGACGAGTTGGCTGAGGCTTGGGATGTTCCCCGGGAACTCTCTCTTCCAGGGCTATCTGAATCACTTGGACTAGTTCGCAGTGCGCTGCATGATCCACTCAAGGCATTGGAGGATGAAGGGCTCGTCCAGACTCGCACCGCTCATGTTATTGGTGGTGGTAGCCGCAAGCGCAACGTAATTCATCTAACTACCAAAGGTCGACAACAAGCTTCGACTTTGGTCACAACTGCAGGTCATTCGATGGAAATCGAATCAACAGACGGTTTGCACGGGCGTGAATCCGAACTCGCACAACTCGAATCTGCACTCTCAGAAGGTGCTGTAGTTTTGACTGGTATGCCTGGTATTGGCAAGACCGCATTGTTGCAAACACTCACCCCTTCGAAACGCTATGTGGCCATGGATGCCTCAATGGATGCCCAGATGCTGGTCTCGTCGTGGCTTGAGATGGAAGATGCCCCCATTGATTTGGAGGCGCAAATTGAATTGCTATCCGACTCTTTTGTCATCGCAGTCGATGAAGTTCAGGACGTTCACCCCCGACATCAATCAGGTGTCCACGCTCTACTGCGGGGGCTCATTGAATCCAAGGTCAACGTTGCCATTGGGATGCGTGCACCTTGTCCATTTGACGATGCCATCACACTCACGGGAATCAATGCAGAAGCGGGTCACAAATTACTTGGAGAAAAAGTGAATTTTGAAACGGCTGCAGATGTCTGTGAGGCACTAGACGGCCATCCACTCGCCCTGCATTTATGGACACCTTCCGATGACTTGCCTGAGGCTAGTGATGCCGTACAGGCATTTGTCGAGGAGACGGTCCTCTCAAGATTGACCAAAGATGCCCGCGACAGTCTCGATGCACTTTGCGCAGAGCCACGTCCCGTCATGGCATCTCACCTCGATGCCATCGATATTGATCCGTTGGATGATGCTGCACTATTGCGCTGGCCGACCGGTCGTGTCGAAGTACAGCATTTGATTCGCAATGTTCGCAGAGTGGCCTGGGATGTACCAGAAGAAATTCATCGTCAGGCGGCGGAGCGTTGGTCGAAAATCGAAGATGGAGAAGCTCGTTGGTTTGAAGCATATCACAGAACGATGGCAGGTCAAGATACAACCGCTTTCATCATTGAAAATTCCGAACAGATTCTTTCCGAGAGCGCCGCTGCCGCTGCCCTTCTCGACGATACCTTACATGCGCTTCCCGATGCGCATGAGTTGCGTCGCCTAGCCGCAAAACTCGCTCTAGAGCGTGGCGAACCTGAGATTGCCGCAGCTTACCTCAATGCACTCCCAAAACCAGACCATGCTCTGTTGGCACGCCTGCACAGATCACAGGGTAAAATCACCGAGGCAGAAGAGGCTGAGAACAAGGCACAATCCACGGTATCTAAGTCTGAAGCGGCCCGAATGCACTTGTCGCGACTTGCAGCTAGTATTGACGATCGATTGCCCGATGAAACCGGTGATATAGGTGCGGTAGAGAAAGGACTTTCGAATGTCAATATTGGAGATTTAGATGATTCACAAAAGCGTTCAGCCATCGTTCTTCTCGCCATCTTGCGTCACCGAATTGCCATGCTTCGTGGCGATGATGCTGCTGCAGAATCGGTTCGCAATGATTTGACTGAACTTGCGGATGGTGATGATCCTCTTATCGATAGGCTGTCCCACCTCGAGGCTTTGCATCTCTCAGATCCTGACAGTCCCAAGCGATTAGAGGCTGAAGGCGCAATGCGTCGTCTAGTGGGTCGAACCCAAGAACTCCTTCAGCGGGTATCTCTCGGATTGGCACTTGTTCAGGCTCAGGCACGTTCCAATCCACCCGGTGCAGCAACCACATTGGAGAACCTGCGAACTGTCCCCTTGCCATTGGATTTGGCTGCCGGCCGTAGATTGGACGCGCTTCTGTGGTATTGGCAAGGTGAATTGGAATCCAAACATAGGCTTGCATATTGGCGAGAAGCAGTTCTGCGGTTCCGTCGAGCAGAGTGTCCCCGTGCGGCACGTTCACTGACGGCTAAACTACACAAAGTACTCTGAAATTCGGTTTAGCCCTCCAAAGGAGGGCACACCGGAGGCCGAAAGCATTCAATGGGAAGTGGAACCGGACGATGTCATGGTGGAACGTGGAAAGGGCGCAATGCTTCTCATTTCCATTCTCTTACTCGCAAGTTGGGTGCCATTGACTCCAAGTGCCCTAGATCCTCCAGCATCTTTGCAAACTGAAGGTCGGGCGACCACCACTTGGTCCGGTGTCATGACACTGACCAGCGATTACACGGTTGCAGCTGGAGATACACTCATCATCGATGCAGGTGCAACCATCGAATTTGATGATGGCATCCGCATCTATGTCGAAGGAGAACTTGATGTGGCAGGAACTTCATCCAGTCCCGCCACAATCACTCGTTCTGGCGATGCAGTTGCTCACGAAGGAATTCAATTTAATGCCACCAGTCGAGGCCGTGGAAGCGTAATCAATTTCCTCATCATCGAGCATGCAGAATGGGGTATTACAGTCTACAATAGCAATCCAACTCTGAACGATGTCTACATCGAGAATCCTGATTATGTCGGCATTGATCTTTTTGACAATGCCAACCCAACCATCCAACGCCTCACCATTCAGGATGGTGGGCAGGATGTATCCTCTTCCTCCATCAATAATCGATACGGAATTGGGTTGTCGATTGGTGCGAGCAGTAATCCCTTGGTGCTCGGAGCAACTTTCGATAATTTAACGACAAGAGCAGTCAACATGTGGGGGGATTCCTCCGGTTTCTTACGCGACTTAGTCATCACCAATATTTCAGCGGTCGGAACGGGTGGCTGGTTGTCTGCAGGCATTTGGATCGAAGACAGTGTTGCATTGTTTGACACTGTGAGCATCGATCGTTCCGACAACGGAATTTGGGTTCAGCACATCAGCGAGACAGTCAGTACTCGACCCACATTCAGAGACACAACAGTAACCAACAGCATGTATCGTGGTGTCTTTGTTGAGCAGTACAACCATTCAAACTACAATTCACCACTGAATGCGATTTTTGACAATTTGGAAGTGAGTGATTCAGGTGGTCTTGGAGCGAAGACTCCGGGCTTGTGTTTCCAAGCGATAGGTGTCAACACTAGCGGTATTGACATTCGTAATTCTCGTGCATTGAACAATGAGTGCAATGGGTTCAAAGGATACATGATTGATTCGGCAACCATCGTTGATAATCTGACGATTGTCAACAGTGGTAATCCCGTTGGAACCAGCAATAACGATCGCGCTGGATTATTCCTTAGAAGTGCGAATTGGGCAAGTCAATTCCATAACATCAGTGTCACTGAAAGTCCGGGCACCGGTATCTATCTCTCAAAGGCCAGCTTGCAAGGACACACATGGTCTGCAACCAACAATTCCGGTCACGGTCTCTATGTTGACGAATCTCATCCCGATGTGGCTGACATCACCGTCACAAACAACGGTCTCAACGGTCTTCGAGTGTATGATTCAAGCAATGTCGAGTTGTATGACTTGGTCAGTGCCAATAACGGCAATCTCGCAATAATTCCTGAACAAGGAGTGGGTCTGACTTTTGAGAAATCCAATGATGCAATGTCCAGCACAAAGAATGTATCTTGCACGCGTTGCTCATCGACCAATGATGCATGGGGTGGTGTACGTATCGAGAATAGTATCGATTTGCAGTTGCATGATTTAGTCGTCACCGACCCCGGCAATAGCGCTATGGCGGTTGAAATTGACAATGGTGCTCTCAACTTCGATGGCTGGGTTGACATCCATGGATTGGAGGTTCAGGCCAACCGAAGCGGCCCCATCGTTCAACTCACTGATGCCGAGGCTCACATCTCAGGTGTCCGGCTCAATGGGACCCACACGGGCCTTGCTTGGGATGGCAGTGATGCCGCTCTCACTAGTTCTCTATCCGATGTGATTTTGTCCGGTTCCAACTGCCTCGAGTTAGCCGATTTACATCTGGTGGTTGCAGATGGGATTGACGTCTCTGCTTGTACCGGCCAAATCAATCTCCGAGATTCTACAATCAACATGTCACATTCCATTCAAGGTACTTCCGTAACCTTCGATATGACGGGTCAGCCGAGCACACTTCGATGGATTGATTCAGCAGATATTGGTGCTCTCAACGTCGGCGTGGGCAGCCTCATGGATGAGATGTGGACCATGCATGTATGGGCCACCAATCAGCATAGCCACGGATTGCCAAATGCGGTCCTCAATCTATCCTTTGATCAGGTGGAACCCAGTCAGATACACACAATGCCATACAGTGGCCATGTTGTTCTTGGACCGTTCTCAGCACAGCGCACCGATTGGTTGGGTGCAAGCGCATGGACGGAATATTGGGTTGGATGTGAATACGAGGGTGATCGTGCAGATTCAAACGCACCTGTACCCATCCCCGTCAACCGTGTACCCAACTTCTCTTCACCCGTTGTCATCTGTGAGATTACTTTGACCAATCAGGCTCCACTCATCATCTGGGATACGCCACTTGACGAGGAAGTCTTCGGCAGCGGTGCTGAGGTTGAATTCAATGCATCTGAGAGCTGGGATTTGGACGATGACCCCATTTCGTACAGTTGGACCAGCAGCATCGATGGGGATTTGCACCTTGCTTGTACGCAAGGAGTTGGAAGTGGTGACAACAAGTCATATCTCGGTGTCAATCAGGACTCAACCAATGCTGGATGCCTGTCAGATGGATTGCATGACATCATACTCGAAGTCTGTGATGACCAAGGAAACTGTGCCAACGAGAGCCGCGAAATTGAGTTGCGAAACCTCCCTCCAGTAATCGATATCATCACCGATCCAGGAGTATCTATGGACGGAGCACTGCGCGTTTTCCGAACCGCACCTCTTCACATCAACATGACTGGGACCACTGACCCTGAAGGTGACCCAATTCTGTGCGGAATCGATGTTTCCTACAGGTCCGATGATGGTGCAATCGAACCCTGTGCGATGGAATGGAATGCAACCTTCCTCGATGCGACTGATTCGATGACATCCTTCACCTACACAATCACCGTCACTGATGGTGTCAACACACCGGTTGACCTCGTCTATCAAATCGAATTAGTCAATGAATTACCGCATCCAGAGTTTACAGTTACCCGATTGGGCAACACCTCATCATACACCGTTCAACTCGATTCCTTTGGTTCTTATGATCCAGAGGGCGACCCCATCATCTATCGCTGGTCAACCGATTTACTCGGTGTGATGTTTGATGATGGTGATGGTGTTTGGACGGGGCGTCTTCCAACAGGAACACACGAGATTACATTGGCATTGAGCGACGATCGGGTCGAGCATCTCGATGTTTGGTCAACATACACACAAATCGTGATTGTTGAGAACACACCCTCCACCGCAATGATTTCCAGCCACAGCGATTTCACAACAGATTCTAGTGTATTACACAATTTTGAATCTGAAGGTAGTGGGGATTGGGACTTATCCTGTGCAGATTACAGCGAAGTCTGGGCAGCCACTCATTTCTGTGAAGATGGAATGGTTGTCAATCCAGACAATGTTGCAGTTCGCTGGGATTCCAGTTTATTAAATGGGGCACTGGGAACTGATTGGTCGTTGTCATCACGCCTTCCCGCAGGTCAACAAACAGTGTCATTTACTGTGGATGATGGTGTCAACCCTCCATCCATATCCAGTATCGAAGTCGCTGTATCTGAGAGCGCTCCAGTGTTGGTATTGACCAGTCCAGTTCCGGGTATTGAAGTAGACAGTGATGGGCCCGTTCTATTCGATTTCAGAGGTTCTTTTGATGCCGATGGCAATGACTTTTGGGTGAATATTTCCAGTGATCTAATCGAGGAAATGATTGTTGAAAATGGGACTACAGATTATTGGTACAATGACGAATTGCCATCAGGTGTTCATAATCTCACATTCAATTTGACAGATTCAACTGGAATGATTCGAATCCACAATCAGATTCTTCATGTGAATCCAACTGCACCACATGCGATAATCATTGGTTATTCGACAGAGTCTGGCTCTGGTGTTCCAGAAGGATATTACATTCATCCAGCCGCTTACTTCTTCCTTGATGGTTCAGAATCATATGATGCAGATGGTGACATTATTCAGCATATTTGGCATGAGATCACGTCCAGTGGTTCAGTGGAACTTGTGAGTAACGACTCCTTCCGACCATTTGACCCCACGGGTGCAGTAAACGGTGGTGTATTATCCGCAGATGCCATTGTTCCTAACTCTCAGGTTCACCTGACACCAGGTTCGCATACATTTACCCTAACCGTCCGAGATTCCCGAGGTGCTACGGATGTTGCTTGGATTAACGTCACCAAGGGTACATCGAACCCAGTTCTCTCTCAACTCGCTGTTAATCTTGATCAGCTCGAAGCTGATGTCAAGAACACCTTCGTTGTGAGTGTATTGCTACAAGATGTAGATGGAACCACGCAAATGGAAGGCAGTGTCCAAGGTCGTGTATCATTTGGTTCCAACAGTGATGAATTCTCAATGCATGACGATGGGGCAGCCAATGATGCTGTTGCGGGCGATGGTATCTACACAGCCACCATAACCACCAACCCCAGTGCTGAGGAATGGGCCAGTGTCGAAGTCTGGGCTTTAGATGGTGACATGTCATCCAACGTGGTCAAAGAGCAATTGGCCATCCATGAAGCATCTGGGATTTCAGGTGTATTCGGCTTGCTTGGGTCTACAGGAGTGGTGGGGGTCATCGCCATCATTCTCATTCTAGCACTAATGGGTGGCCTCTACGTTCTTCGAAGCAAACGACAGCTGGCCGCCGATCTTGAATTGATTGAATCATGGGGTGGCGGCCTTGGTACGGAACAAGGGTTCGATTTGGGTGAAGAAGAAACTGCACCTCAAGTGCCAGATATGGCGGCAGAAGCTCCGCCGTCGATGAGTGATTTTGACGAAAACTAATCCTTCGATGCGTAATATTCCGCATATCGTTCTGCATTCAGTGCGTACGTGTATTCGTCAAGGACGCGTCTGCGTCCATTTGTGGCCATTACTTCTCGCCGTTCGTGATCGTTGAGAAGTTCATTGATGGCTCCCGACAAGGTTTCGGGATGATTAATGTCAAACAATCCTCCGACCGTATCATCGACCATTTCAGGTAGAGGCCCGTCGTTTACGGTAACGACCGGTGTTCCACTGGCCATCGCTTCGAGTGGAATCAGTCCCTGCCCTTCGTAGTATGAGGGATATACGACCAAATCCGAACTCCGGAACAGTTGTGCCAATTGTTCGAATGGTAAACTAGGTTCGATGGTGACAGATTCAGCTATACCCAATCGTTTGGCTTGACGTTCCAAAGTTCGCTTCATGTGACCACGCCCGACAATCACGAGTTGAGCACCTGGATAGGCTTCGAGAACACCAGGCATGGCTTTGAGTAGGGTTTTGTATCCTTTGCGGGCCACTAGACGCCCTACCGCCAATATCAGAGGCGTAGTTGTGTCAGCTGAACCCGTCAGTGCATTTTCGTCAGGTTCACCATAGCGCTTGCGCATTTCTTCATGGTCAATAATCGAATCTTCATGATCACAATCTAAAGGCACGAACATGTTTGTATCCACACCCCAGCGCACGACTTCACAACGCCAATTTTTCGGGGGGTCATATCTGGCTTGAAAATCAGCCTTTGTGGCCTCAGAGTTTGCGACACAGAGGGTGGATGCACGAACTGCAGCCCGCTCGTATTTTGCGTAGTGTTTGGCTGTGAGTAAAATAGCGAGATCATTGGGATTTTTCCACACGGCGGATTCACCATGTTTTGCCGCTCGTATCATTCCATCCCGCTCTCCCAACCAAGAGCCGTGCAAACTTGTGATGACTGGGCCAACTTTTTCGCGGACATTCCGATATTGCTTTTCTTTCCACGAAATCATTGGTGCGTGTATATGCACAGCATCGAACGGATCCTTGCGATGAATTCGCAGAAGTTCACGTAGGGCCCATTTCCCGTAAGAGACAGTGAACGCCATCGGCAAAGGGGCCCACTTGACCGAGAGAACAGAAACACCCTTTTGTTGGGGGATTTTTCGTGGATTCCGTTCGACACTTTTGTCACGACGTGTAATTACTGTAACACGATGCCCTTGCTTGACCAGTGCCCCAGCCAGATGGAACACCGTCGAGCCCATTCCACCCCATCGAGGTGGGTATTCTCCGGATAACATTGCGATATGCAGGATACACCCTCCAATGGGGCCTGTAAGGCCCCCCGTTTTCAATGAATCCGGTTTAAGTGGGGAACGGTTGCATTCAAATTGGTAATCTGCGTCGGAGGTACGGGGATGTCATGGCAGATACACTACCTGTTCACGTAACAGTCGTCATACCGACAAGAAATGAAGAAGCAGCAATCGTCGATACAATTCGATCTATTCCGAATGATGGGTGGTGCGAAAAACTCGATTTTCTCATTGTTGATGGCAATTCATCCGATCGAACCCGTGAATTGGCTGCTGAAGAGGGTGCATGGGTCGTGATGGAGCCTCGAAAGGGCTACGGACGCGCTTATCGTACCGGTTTTGCATTGGCAAAAGGTGACATCATTGTCACCCTTGATGCCGATTGCACATATCCCGGTGAAGAAGTTCCGGGATTGGTTCGCAAGCTTGTTGAAGATAATTTGAAATTCATTACTTGTGATAGGCTTCGCCGTGCTGAAGATGGCGCTATGTCTGGATTGCACGGATTCGGCAACTGGGGGCTTTCCGCAACAGCTCGTATGCTCTTCTGGTATGGTGTCCACGATTCGCAAAGTGGGATGTGGGTGTTCTGGAAGAATATTATGGAGGACAAGAAGATGCGGCCGACCCATGACGGGATGCCTTTGTCTGAAGAAATGAAGATCAATGCCCGACGTGTTTTCGGGCGTAAAAAAGCGATCGAAATCAGTGTTCCTTACCGTGTTCGTGTCGGTGATGCCGAGATCAACACTTGGGGTGATGGCTGGCTCAATTTCCGCTTCCTTTTTGCTAAGCGATTTGGTATCAATCGAACCCGTTCTGACTGGGGCCCTGATGACAACACTCAGGTCTGATTTGTGGTAAATTTACCAGAATCTAATTTTTTATTGGCGGGGAAACAGCCTTACGTGCGCGGGTGCCTACGGCACCCGATGACTGCCCAAGGGTCGACCCTGAAGCGCGTTCTCGCCGCAACAATCATCCTCAGTATGCTGCTTTCATGCATACCATCTGTGTATGCAGATGATGATATGGCCTCAGCAAACGTTGCGGTTCCGGGCACATCCTATACCGAGTGGGTATGCAATGGTGATGGTTGCTCACACGGCGGCGATGTCAGGGATTATTGGAAGGTCGATGCCATCAATGGTGACATTGTCGAGGTCACAGTATCTGGCCAAATGAGCAACCCAGACAATGGAATTTGTACATTATTTGGTGCTTTTGCAGATGGTTGGGAAGGGGATGTTCGTCTCAAGGACTCAGCTGGGAATGATATCAGCCATTCTGGTTTTGACAATGATGGACCAACTTCGGTGAACCTCCAAACACCAGCGGGC
>JAPKEY010000234.1 GCA_028821815.1 Candidatus Poseidoniales archaeon
GAATTGCCGGCCAATATCTGAGAGTTCATTCCAATCACCTGCATGAGCGCGAATCCAAGGTAAATCGTCTTCTTCCATCCACCCCATACCCACCTTGATCTCTCCGAAAATAGAAGGTCTGCCAATCGCACCTCTGCCGACCATCAAGCCGGAGGCATTGGTCTGTTCAAGGCAGGCTCGAGATGAAATGTGATCCACGATATCTCCATTGGCGATCACGGGAACATCGACGGATTGCACAACATCGCTGATGTATTCCCAATCGGCCACACCTGAGTAACGCTGTTTCAGTGTTCTGCCATGAATGCATAGTCTTTCCACACCCACATGTTCGAGATTCTGACATATCTCCTTGGCATTGAAAGCGCCATTACCGGTTCCAAGGCGCATTTTTGCCGTAACTGGAATGTCGACTCGATCTACGATTGTCTCACACATCGACACAAGATCATCTGGCTGTCCCATCAATGCCGCTCCTGCACAGACTTTGGTGACCTTTGGAGCAGGACAGCCAAAATTAAGATCGATGATATCCGCATTCTCAGCCAATAACTCAGCAGCATGGGCCATATCTTCAGTCACACCGCCAAAGATTTGCGGAATGAATGGAGATTCTGCCTCACAGGTCTCCATCCGCTTCCAAGAGATTGCAGCTGCACGGGATAACGCGGTTGAATTGGTGAACTCGGTTATGGTGAAATCCGCACCGCACTCCTTCGCTAGAAGACGAAATGGAAGATCGGTCACACCCGCCATCGGTGCTAGAAATAGTGGGCGGGCTTCGCCACCCCATTCACCTGACTTGGGTGCGATTAATTCACCCAATTAATCCACCCCTGTGGGTGAAACTCCACCTCAGAAGGTGGACTCCCACTCGTCGACATCTTGGGCTTCAGCCCAAGCTTCATCGGTGGTTTCGCCACGTTCCTTGAGGACCTCACGTGCGAGAATCCAGTAGAGAAGTGCAAGGGAACGGCGACCCTTGTTGTTCGCAGGTAGTGCGAGGTCGACGTTGCGGAGGTTATTGTTAGCATCACAGATTCCCACGATTGGTATGCCGGTGTTGACTGCTTCACGAAGTGCTTGCTGGTCCGCTGCGGGGTCGGTTACGAAAAGAATGTCAGGTTCGACATAGGAGCGAAGAGCAGGGTTGGTCAATGAACCTGGGATGAAGCGGCCGACTGCTGCACGAGCGCCAATTGCCTCTGCGAATAGGCGAGCAGGTCGCTGCCCATATTGACGAGCGGAAACAACCATGATGTTTGCAGCCTCGTAGCGGTTGAGGAAGTTTGCAATGATGCGGATTCGAGAATCAGTGATGTTGATGTCGAGTAGATAGAGACCATCTGCACGAACTTCCCGAATGAAGGTAGCCATATCAGCGCTCTTCTGCTGAGTACCTATGTCAACGGCATGCGTCTCATAGAGCTCGTTATCGACGAGTAGTTCTGTCATAGAAAGACCTCAGCATTCGGGCCACATGCCCCCCCTAGATAACCGCTTCGTATGCGCTTGGGCATCTATCTTACCCGCAGTATTGCGAAAAATAGCAATATCATGATGGGACAACCTTGATTTCACAGTGTCTACACGACGGAGTCCTAGGCGAGCCCATGACTACCGACAATGAGTCACCTCTCCATCATGCAGAGGAATCTGATGATGGATTTTGGCGTAATTCGGATGAGGAGGCTTTGCATGTTTCGGCTAGTGACTTAGAGCGTCACGCATATTGTCCATTATCATGGCAATTAGCCCGGAAAGGTAAGCCGGGTCGTGGAGAAGCTGTTCAGGCGGGAAGGGTTGCGCACGCAGAAATTCATCGCCGTGTGGAAGATTTCAAAACCAAACAATTCGATTTGCGCCGTGCACTTGTAATCTGGTCTTGGTGGTTTACAATAATTCTAGTTATCATTGCAGATTGTATTATTTTCTCGACACTAGATGACGAAATAGGGCCACCAATAGACATGGCGAAGTTCCTCACAATGCTTGCAGTATCTTGGTTAGGAATAGGTTTGCTCGCAATTTACTTCCCTTGGAGACAATGGATTCACTTTCCAACGGATG
>JAPKEY010000041.1 GCA_028821815.1 Candidatus Poseidoniales archaeon
GCGAATGGGCAGATTGTGACGGAGATGGAATTGGAGACAACGCCGATGACAACGACGCTGTGTGTGACCCGAACGATCCTGTAGACAACAACAACACCGGCAACAATACTGGTAACAATACTGGTAACAATACTGGTAACAATACTGGTAACAATACAGTTGACGATACAAATGATAGCACGGGCGACAGTGAAGAATCCAGTTCAAGTTCAGGTGCAGATATGACCACAATTGGAATTATTGCAGCCATTGTAATCGTTGCAATGCTCGCCATTACTGGTGCTGTTCTATACATGCGTGGCCGTGCTGAAGATGACGATTGGACAGACGAACCGGCTAGCATTATTGCCGCAGAAGATCGCATGTTTGACAGTGGCCCTCAAGGTCCAAATCCAACGATGCGTGGCGAAATGAAAGATGGCTATGAAGTTCTTGAACACCCTGCTGGAAGTGGATCATGGTGGTACCGTGACGCCGAATCAGGAAAATGGGTTGAGTGGGTCTGAGACAATAGACGACAAAATGCAGGGTGTCCTTACAGGACACCCGTTGTGCTGATATGGCCGAAGTGCTACCCGAGGTTTGTCATGCGACCTGAACAACTCCGACTCGCCCTCGTGGTTGGGATGCTGATGTCGGCTGGATTGCTGTTCGCATACCCTGTCAACCCGAAGATGAATACCGAGGTCATCTTTGATGATGAAGCAGCCATGCGAATGAGAGATGAAGGGATTCAAGAGGAAAATTACCAGTTGGTGCTGAGGTTCAAACACGATGAAGGTGGGCAGATTACCAGCAATCTCAGCCGAGTTCAAGAATTGATGCAATTGGAAGAGGAATTCCTTGATGGAACAAATCCACAGACTGCATGGGAATACGATGAACTCTACATCGATCGGATTATTACACCACTTTCAGCATGGTCTGATGCATTTGATTCCCGAAATCGATCGCTGGAAAATGCCACACAATGGGCTGATGTCCTCCTCCCTGAAAACGAAAATGGATGGTGTGGAAATAATGCTACAGATGAGGAGTTGATGGCTTTTGAATCAACATTGCTGATGCTTCCTGAAAACACCAATTTCGGGATTGCTTGCCCTGCATTCTCGGGTGCTTCAGCCACTCAACCACCGGCGGCCAACGAGATTCTGTGGCTCGTCTATGTCGGATCGGGTGAGAACGGTGGTGATTGGAATGTACTCAATATCTGGGCTGAAAAGGTCAGCGTGAATACCGATTATGAAATTTCAGCGGTGGGCGTCAATATGATGTACGGAAAGGCGAAAGCAATCGCTGAAGAAGATTTGAAATTTATCATCATCCCATCTATTTTCATTCTCGGTGCGATGCTGACAATTGGATTGCGGGATTGGCGGACGGCCGCCGCTACGCTCGGTGGAGTCATACTCGTTATTTGTGCTGAAGTAGGGGCGCTGGCTGCACTTGGATTCGAATTTTCTGTTCTTGACGGAATCGCATTGCCGATCATCATGGGTGTCGCTGTCGATGGGGCATTCTGGTATTCACGTTCATCCAGAGATCGTGATGAGGTGCGTAGCATGCTCTATGTAGCGATGATTACGACCATAGCTGCTGTTTCTCTGGCGTTGTTTTCACCGATTCGGGCTCAGCGTTCACTTGGACTGGTGATGGCGATTGGAATCATACTCGACTGGGTTCTGACGCGTTTTGTACTCGAAGATTTCTACCTCAGTCGACGTTCTATTCCGGATGAGAGGATTGAGGCCTCACAATCCAACCTCTCGGTCACTTGGGCATGGCCTGTCGCACTACTCGTGCTCGCCTCAATCGCGGTGATTTCACCACCAGGTGTCCATGTTCTAGAGATCGAACAATTCCTTCCAGAAGATGACCTTGTGCTGGAGGAAATGGAGGATTTACAGTCGAAATATGTTCTTGCATCGAGCACAATTGCATGGATTGTTGTCGATGTTGAAGGTGATAATCAAGCGGATTACGAGGCCGTCTTGAATCTTCAGCGACAATTGGGGCAGCACCCCAGCGTCATCTCTCTCGAGACTGGCCTATTGGAAACTCCCATGGTCATTGGAATCAGCGATTCTAATGAGATGAATACGATTGACGGGGCTGCGCAATTTGAAGGAGATTCAACGCTGTTCAAAGATATGAGATTACAGAAAGATGGCGTGACGACTGGAGTCTCTATTGCCGTGTTTATCGACGGACGAAATTCGGATGCTGCAATCCAATTTTCAGACGATGTCGATGAATTGATTGACAATTATGGAATGGAGGGGGTCGTCGGAGGAGATTTGCCAATTGGAGCCAAGGCGGCGCAGACTTTTGAAAATACACGTGTTGTGCAAATCCTATCGGCAGGTGTAGCGATTTTCTTGGTCGCATTCTTTGCTCTACGTGTACCGATTAAAGCTGCACGAATTGCAGTAGGGGCCGTTGCAATTGGTGCGGCAGTCGACGGTATGGCGAGTATATTCGGAGGCCGTGGCGTCAACACCGCTCTCGCAGTACTATTGGGAATGGGTTTCGCAGCGGATTATCTCTCACATGCGAGTACTGAACACCGCCCGACAAAACTGGATACGTCGGCACGTTGGTGGGCAGCACTATCTTCAATTTCCATATTCATATTGCTTGCAATGACATCATTCCCACCGGCGAGAGATGCGGGGAGATTACTCAGTGTCAGTATCCTGTTTTCGGTCATTCTGGCGACTTGTCTTTCACTCATGCATAAACCTGCCAAAACTCTGATGCCGTCGAGTGCGCCACTCAACGATCACTGACTTGCATCTGCCATGCCCTATCATCAAGGGAGGCTGAAAGCGTTCGGAGGTTTAGGGCCTGATGGCCTTCTTCAGCTCGAAGAATGGTCTCACATGCGGCGTGTGCTAAAGTGGCGGCATCGTGAAGTGTTACGCCCTGTGATAAGGCGGCTGCCAAGGCAACTGCGGCTGCATCATGTAAGCCAATAATTTGTCGGGCTTCATCCATCAGACAGGGTATATGGTGCTCTTCTTCAGCTGTATACAGCCACAATCCATGTGCTCCACCAAGAACGATAAGGGCTTCCCAATGATACTTCTCGATGAGATCGCGAGCAGTATCTAAAGAAGATTCTAAACCGAGACGGCGGCGTGTCAATTCTAAACCTCGGATTTCGAACAGGACACAAGTTGCCCCTTCGGTTCGATTCAAGCCTGTCAATTTAGGATCACAGATGGTTGGAATTCCATTGCCATTGGCTGCTGAAATGAGTTGTTGAGCCCCTACATCTGTGACTGCGCCCTTGTTGTAATCAGACAAGACGAGTACATCCGCATCTGACAAAGACGCGAGGGCTGAAACGGCCAATCTCTGTGATACCGCCGGCGGCATCTCATCTTGTGGCTCGTCATCGATTTGCAAGAGTAATTGATTTTGGTCAATCAGTGATTCGCGGGCCCCATAAATTCGTGTTTTGACAATCGTTTGTCGGTTGGCAACCACTCTGATTCCACTGGTATCAATTCCTTCTTGTTTGAGATTAGAGGATAGAATCTTCCCCGCCTCATCACCGCCTATGATGCTGAACAATTTTGGATTCAAACCTAGAGATGAAAGTCCTCTGGCAACATGAGCGGCAGCTCCAGCAAATTCCTCAGTTGATGTGACTTTGACAGCGGGCACAGGTGCTGTGGCATTCAATCGATTGGCCCAACCATGAACGTAGCGATCTAGGACGACATCGCCGACCAGTGTCACATTTGTGGCCGGCATATTGTCGACCATGACGCGCAAGCGCTTGAGGCGGTCAACCTCCGCCTGGATGATTTCATCGAGAACCCACGGCATCTGTCTCGCCCCTCCGAGTCGGAGGCGCTAATTCAACTTCGCCCGGACAACCCCGAGGATTGTCTTGTGTTCTTCGTCTGTAATTGTCAGTGAATTGCGCATACTTCCCAGCATGTTTTCTTCATCATCACTGACACTTCCGTCTTGCCAAGCCGCCTCCATCGCGGAACAATACGCCTTTAGTCGGTCATCGAGATGGTCGCAGACCCAATCAAGTTGGACTTCGCGTGCAGAATCGAGGCCAAGCATGCCAGCGAGTGAATCTAGCATCACTTGCTCATTTGCATCAACTTCGCCATCTTGCCATGCAACTTCGAGCATCTGCTTGTACAGGGAACTGTTCTCAGCATCTGGATCGACACTCCCCTCACGGACTCGCTTCTCAATCGGTTCTGTATCATCAGGCTCTAGGCCAAGGTACATGGCCATGTCATCAAGCATGGCCTGCTCATCCTTGGTGACAATTCCATCCAACCATGCAGTCCGAACAATGTTGTCATAGATGGCTAGGCGGTGATCCAATGGTAAATCTCGTCCATCGATTGCGGCGGGAATCTCGATTTCGCCATCCAAGGGCGGGCGATATGTTCCGGTACTGTCGATATTACGTAGAACGTCAAGCAAGCCGGTAGCGTGATTGTGAAGGGCTTGAACTGTCGTCTGTGCCCCATCAGCTTTGACGGCCCGTGTGTGAATGTCATCAACCAATTCACTGGCAGCGTTTCGACCATCCGGGCTGAGGGCGTAAACTCGACATCGTTGCTTGGCCCCCGCAACATGGCGTGTTTCTTCGTGGATGCGATCTTTCTCACGGAGTTTCTTGAGTGTGCGAGGGAGGTGCTTTCGTGCAATTCCAACCGCTTCAGATACACCGGCTTGAGTCAATTCTGGTCGACCTTCCCATGGATTATCACCGAGTGGAGTATCCCATAAGTGCAGCAAAACTCGTTGTTCAACAGTCAATGTTAGTAGCATTCCCCCCGACAAAAGATACCCTCCTTAGATTGTCGTGGGACATGGTGACTCTTAGGTAATTCGCCCCCAATGCTACTTCTGAAGGCGTTGCAATCAAAGGGCGGCTGTTACGGGAGGTGTTTATGGCCACAGCCACACCGGGGGGCAGTCGTCTCCCAGTACCCGTGCCTAGAGATGGTTCTTGGGCAGTTTTAGGTGGGACTGCAAACAGACTTTGGGAACGTGGGTGCTTTGGGTGTCCAATTCGAGATGGGATTCTCCTAACAGCTGCTGAAGTTCTGAATGCACATCGGCTTCGAGGATTGCCATTGCCCCATGACAAGTGGCTAGCAGAGGCACTACAAACCAACCCTGAACTTCTGTTTGAATGTGAAATCCTTGACGCGCTTCGATTCCCTGGTGAAAAGGTCGTTCTTGCACAAAATCTCAATGCAGCCAATGCTGTATTGCTCGACCCCCGCTCATGGGCCCTACGTTGGTCCCGCAATGTCAAGCCGAAAGATGCTGAACCCTTAGCTGAAATACGCTGGTTCAGAGCAAGTGACAAAATTGATTGGGAGGGGCTTGCTGAATGGACGTTGAATGTTGAAACTGGAGGGCGTATTCCGGAACTGCTGATTGTCGATCAAGAACATGGTGTGGTGACATATCGATGTCGATTACACAATCCAAGTGGCCCTTTGACGGATCCGTTTCGTGGTCTTGACAATGATGACCGAAGAACCATCTCACATGCATGGGCTGAATCAAAGGAAACTGAAGGGGGATTTTGGATAGATATCCCTCGCGAAAAGTGGCCGTTATCAGGGGTTGGAATCAATCTGGAGGGTGGGATATGGATCTCCGAACTTGAAGCACGTATTATCAGTCGAATTGTCAACCCAACCATGCCGCAACCTACAGGGGAAACCGGCAACCACATGGAGATTCTTTCAGATTTACTTTCACGAGGTTTGGCCATTCGTTCTGGATTCAAATACGGTACACGATGGCGTGTTTATGCTGGATTGGTTGGTGGTGAACACGCACCTTGGCTGGTTGTCCCTCTGGATGAAGCGCCAACCGATTGGGGTGAGGCTTGCCTCGCTGCTAGACTCGCAGCGGGTGTCAACAAACATTGGGTGTGTGCAATGGCGCTCCTTGGCAACAGTGGGTGGAGATATCTCGCACTTGAACGCCCACCATCCGATGCCCGTTGGACAAACCCAGTCCGCCATTGATTAGTGGCGTATTTCTCCAAACTCATCAAACTGATCTTGCACATATTCCACCCGAGTTTGTGCAAGAAGTTGATCACTGGGTCTCCGCACCTGCATATCGCCCTTTGATTGCTTCTCTTTTCGTTTACCGCCAGTGCTAATCATCCACAGCGCCATGAGAATTGATACCAATTGGATATTATTTGCCGGTTCTGCCAACCACATCATTGCGCTGCCAACGTTTCCAGGCGGCTCAGCCTGAAGAGATACATTGAATTCACCAGCCAATCCAAATTGGTCGTATAATTGCACTTTCCCATTCACGAGCATTCCGGGTGAAAGCAGCCCATTTGGATTGACTTCTAAGGAAAGCACACTCCCATGTCCAAGGTTCTGTTGAGTTGAGGTTGCCGCGATGCGTCCCAATGGACCTTCTATGACGACATCGTAGGTGGATGAACCGGTACCTGCGAAGGAAAGTACATGTTCGAGTACTACGATTTCAGTGACATCAATTTCACCATCCATTTGTTCTGGTATGAGACGATTTGAGACAATCGACCACTCAATTTTTACATCGATTGGGGGGTTTTCAGTGCCACAACCAATTGTACCATCGATATATCCAGTTGTTCCAGGACTAGCTGCCTCCGAGAAGGTCAATGAGAAGTCCGCATTTTCACCAGCAGTAAGCATTCTCTCCCCTACGAGTGACACGATTCTCCCATCTGTACTGGTCACCTGTGACCATGGCATACAATCCTGTTGCGCCACAAATGATATCGATACAGTCTCATGCCCTAGCAATCGAATAGGAGTCCGTGGTGGCATTATTTCTGCATGACTCGGGCCCGGATGTGAGATAGTGATATCAGTACCACTGTTGTCAAAAGAATCCACTGTGACGGTCCAAGGAACCAACCGTCCATGGCCATCGCGAATTTTGATACCATCGGCACCGAAAGAACCACTGGTAAATACATCACCTGGGTCATCATCATTACCGTTTTCGAGGGAACCATCTCCATCTCCTTCGATTACCTTCAAGTAGGCATGCTCAGGATCTCGATTGACCTCATTGTGATCAAAATCAGCAAAATAACGGTCTTCATGCGTAACAAGAAGACCGTGGGCAGGTAGATCGCGATCGAAACCAACATCGACACGCGATTCCATCCAGATGTACTCACCTGGTGCAATTGCAAGGCGGACTGTTCCAGCACTAGCCACGTGCGGCAAAATCACGTAGGTGTCATTCTCAACAGGTGCCAGTGTTCCAATTGGAAGGTCGAGCGCGTCGTTAGCCCCAATCAAATCCAGAGTCCCTGATGTAGGTAAAGCCGGTGTCCGACCATTGCCATTCCAATTGCCACTGGCCATGATGTCCCATGCCCCAACGCCACTCCAATCACTACTTGGAATTGCGCTGTGAACATCATACAAGTCAACTGCACCGAACATGTGCAGCATTTCGTGAATCATTGTCCCCATACCTGATGAAAAAGATGCGAGTGTGTAGGCGCCAATGGATTTTCCACCAACTGAAAATCCAGGGGAAAGTGGAGCGTAGTGGCTCCAAATTGCATTCTGATTCCCACCATCCTCTTGCGCTCCACCCGTATGTAGGACCAATAGACGATCCACCCACCCATCATTATCGAAATCGTATGGTGCCATGTCTAAATTTTCAAATGTGGTTGTCAGTGCCTCTTCAACCAATCCAGCAGGGCCGCCAGTGCTCTCATCACCAACATCGCGTTCACCACCAGAATCACGCCCATATGCAGCTTCATTGTGGTGCGCAGTATGAATTTTCGATTGTATATCTGCTGTGAGTGTCGAACGCCCACTACTGATTTCTGAGAAATATGTTGCGGCAGAATTGACACCCATTAGCATAGCATCGGCGCGATTATAATCGGAATTTGCTGATGAAAGATCATCTGGGAACTCCACGATAATGACCAACCAACGTTCATCGTCTTGCATCTCAACAATTTCGGCATCATTGGTCATGATGACTTCTTCTCGAATAGCATCGAATATTGGCATGTAGAGGTCTGGTTGGCTGGCCAACCACTGCCCGCCAAGGATAATGGCAAGCGCCAATGCGACTCGGACAAGCCGACTCATGGCTATTGCGGGTACAGCGTAATCCTTCAAGCCCACGGCTTGGCGGATGTGGTAAAAGTCAATCTTCAGATGATATCGCTAGGTCGGAAAGTGCAGATTTTCGATGCGAAGGTGTGGTATTCGTATCCAACCACCCCAATCCCGATAATTGGCAGTTAGAAGAGGCAATCGACTGCCTAAATTCCATTGGAAGTGGTGTCCCATCACAACCACTGATGATTAGATTGCTAACACGGTGCCTAACAACCGCGTCTAGTAATGCATCACGCGCATCAGGATCTAGGCACAATGCTGAATTTTCAACCCAACCAAGAGATTGGGGTGACATAGAGGCGGATACAGAGGGGCATGCACCTTCACAGTGGCACATTGCAAACAAACGATGGTGCAACCCACCTTCAGAATCAAACACTGGGAGGGGGGCCCTGGCTTTAGATGAAAGAACAGGTTTTGGCATCCACTGAATCACCATTTCAGGTAGAATCACCAGCAATATGGAGAATGGCAACCAGACTCCCTCGAGGGCTGAAGGGCAAGTCAACCACCATAGGAAGAGTAGGGTTCCGTGAACACGAATACGAAATGGGTCAAATGGTTCGGTGACCATCAAGGATAGCAAGCGTGCCATCGTCAGACCAATGAGTGAGATGATGATTAAGAAAATCCACCATGATATCCCAATTCCCACTTCAAACAAAAGAACCGCATCATATTGAGTCCCGATACCATCCACAGCAGAAATTGTACCTGCACTTTCAATGGCTAGTGGATAACCCCAAAGCCACCACATTATCGCAGATAAAAGGCCCAAGGTCACACCACCAATGGTGACCATTCGCAGCCATTTTCGCTCGCTTGGCAACAACCCTTCATCTGCAAACGAAAGAAGCTGGTGTGACGCCAATGGGAGTGTTGTGATCAGGGCCAATAGCGCAATCATCGACCACCGTGTGCTCATCCACCCATGTGGATCATAGATTGAAACCGTCCCCTCTGCTGCTCCGAGCGGAAGAGAAGACAACCACGCCTCGAGGAGGGGGTTGATTTGCCACCACCAAAATAAGGCGGCCAAACTGAGAACAAATAGTAACCCGGTCCCACGCATGGCCAATTCATCGACATGTGCCCGCAAGGGGCGCTCCACATCTCGAGAGAGGCGAAGTCGCAATTCGCCACCTCACATCATGTCCTTGGCTGTCGGTGGTGTGCGCGCAGCCAGTGCTGTTCGGTAGACCCCATATCCTGCCCAAACACTGCAGAAGAATGCAGTTGCCCAAAGGTAGGCTGCGGAATCCACTGACATCCAATAAAGACCCAGCAATGCAAATCCAACTGTGAGAATACCACGCCTCAACCCCTCAGGGTATGCCAATTGGCTGTCGAGGTGATCGGGCCCAGTACTGTATTTCCGCTCAAGAATTTCTTTTTGTACGACGGCACCCACAAGAAGTGCCGTGAGGGTGATGAAGAACCATGTTATGCCCGTATCCATCACGACTTCCGAGATGGCCTGTTGATGCTCAATTTCAAGGGCTTCTTGGTCAACCTCTTGGTCAAACAAACTGTGGTCACCAGATGAAATGACACGGGTACTCTGATCGGTTGTAGCAGAAGTTTGGCTAGGTGAATTCACAACAAATGAAAGTGTGTTCCAATTGTCATCTGAGTTGGGTGCACCGTCATTGTTGACCATGTTGCCTGCAATCCAAAATGCAACATCACCCACATCGGTTTCAGGGGCAGTCCATGTGAACGTCCACTCCGCTGGAGATGTGTAGTCTGATTGAGTAATTCCAGAGGTTGTCGATGTTGCAGATGCATCCTCCCCACTATCCTTCTCGGGGCGGATGACTTGGTCCTCAGTCCATGATAGAGAACCCATACCTTCTGTGGAAAGGAAGAATCCACCACCTGGATTGGATGAATGCTCAAGTGTGTGGGTC
>JAPKEY010000235.1 GCA_028821815.1 Candidatus Poseidoniales archaeon
ACAGAAAATTGTATACCTGGCAAATCTGTTTCAGGGGGGGAAATCATCGCTTGGTTTGGCGCAGAAAATGAGAATGGGGGTTGGCCATCACACCTGCATTTTCAATTATCTTACCGGAAACCAACAACCCATGATTTACCCGGGGTTGTGACACCCAGTGAACGCGAACAAGCATTACTGGATTTTCCAGATCCCCGCTTGGTCCTTGGCCCGCTTTACTGAGAAAGATGATCTTTGAGTCCCACAATTGGTCCGATTGCAGTGGGGTCCTTTCCTCGCAGAAGTGCAACAGCACAAGAGAGCCAATCCATCAGAATGACAGCATAGAGTAAGGCCTCGAGATGTGATTCACCTTCACACAGTAGACCCCAGGCGGGTTCGACACTGATATGTTCTAGAAACCAGTCAATGCGAAGGTCATTGCGTTCATGGACTCCATCCCATGAGAATATCAACAAGCTCTGGTTTTCAACGGCGTTTTCTTCACCCCAAGCGACAATCTCATTATGATTCATTTCAGGGATGACATGTGATCTGGCAAAGATTCCACCATTCTCATTCAATTGGCAGACCGCTCGATACGCTGTCGGTGCCAGAGATTGTGTAGCTAACACGCTAACCTCTCGATTGAGGATAGATTCGGCTATTTCAGCGATAACATCATCATCGCCATCATGTGTGAAATCACATGCTTCCACAGCTTCGGTTAGACGCTCCAACATCGCTTCGATATCATCCGGGGCACTCATGATTCCTAATCGCCAAGCAAGAGCAACTTGGGCACCAAAGATGTGACCAAAGGCAGAACGAGGTGGCTGGCCACCAGGCAATTCAATCCAAGTTTGGTTTGAATTTTGTAGAAGTGTCTGCAAAGAGCCACCTGAAGATAAACCGACTACTGAACACCCCAGTCCAATCGCCGCCTCAACCGCATCGATTGTCTCCTCGGTATTTCCCGAATATGATGTCGCAAGAATTAACCAATTTTCAGATACCCATGCGGGTAAATCATAGCCACGGTGGGCGATGAATGGAAGACAACCATCAGCATCCGATAGGCAGGATAGGAAATCTCCACCCGAGGCGGACCCACCCATTCCGAGGCAAACAACGCCAGTGAATGTTGTATCTTCAATTGAAGACAAATCCCAAGATTCTGATTGAGTCCACACTGTGGATAAATCTGTTGGGAAGTTGCGAATATGGCCGAGCATATCGCTACCATCGAGGTTTTTTGCGCGCTTACCCAATGCCACCATCAACCCCCCTAGGGGCATGCCCTTCATCGGGATTTCGCACTCTCGGCACAGCAACCCACTCATCTGTAATCCATCCCAGACGCAATCGAGGATGGGTCCCATCATCATCGTATGGCAATCGCACAGTCTGCATTTTGTAGTTCCGAGGGTCCATAAATTCAGCCGCCGAAGCATCCCGATTGAGGATATCAACTTCGATTTGCTCAACAAAGCGTGACATCACAACCGCCTTCTCCAAATCGCGCCATGTTGTGCCGATTTTTTCCTGGCGATCATGAGCCAAAAGAATCGGCCCATCTTTTTGCCATGAGCCCACCATCCAAAGACGTTTTCTCCAACGCAGTACATCACCCAAATCATATCCGGGTCGACGATATAAAAGTGTGAGGCGGGTAACCTCCATTCCATCTTTTTGACCGACAACAGAGTGTGTTTCCTTGGTTTGCCCCCCCCATCGCTGAACCATATGTCTGGCCCAATTCCTAGTCAATGATTTACTCCCCATCGTCGCATCCCAACCCCCGACAACTGGACCTTCGCTGGTGATGAAAAACATTGGATCCGGTTCCATTGTGGCGAGCAGGGTATCCAGCGAACCTCTCAGTTCCTCTAGTTCATGTTCTTCCAATTTCCTACCAGCACTACGAATTTGCATGGTTGCTTCGTAGTAATTCCCATCTTTGCGAGTGCAGGTGGTGCAAATCATGTTTGAAGTTCGGACGATGACTTCGTGTTGTTCATCGAAATGGAATGCATCAATTTGTCCGTCGACTTGAA
>JAPKEY010000042.1 GCA_028821815.1 Candidatus Poseidoniales archaeon
AGTTACTGCCATCACACCGAGACCTCGATAATGCAGAGGTAGAAGCAGAAGTCGCTGAATTTGTTGCTAAAAAATTACCGTTTAAATTAGATGAATTGTCTACCTCGTTTGCAAAATGCGAATCCCAAATGGTTGCCGAATCTCTGTCGCAAGGCGCAGTTGTATTGGGCCTATCCTTGCCTGGTTTGGCTGGTAAACTAGGTTCCAAAACCCTTGATGAAAAAGGCGCGCAATTGCCTAGATTGGGCCGGGAATTAGCCAGTGCTGCCAAACTTGCTGGTGTCAAAGGAATTTTCCATTCGGATGAATTACCAGCCTATGGTATCACGAAAGAAGAAACGGTAGCATGCTCCAAAATATTGGGTGATTGTTTTGTTCTCTGTGTTGCACCACAATGGCAAGCGGAACTGGCCCTTGAAGGAGTCCATTCTCGAGCCTGTATGGCTTACCATCGAATTCCACAGGAGGTTCGCAATGTTGTAATCCGTAAGGGTGCTCCAGAGGACGGTACAACCACAGCAATGCGTCCTTTGCCAGGTGGGGCCAGAATGTATCCTGAAACCGATATTCCCACAACACCCATCGCATCTGCAGTTTGGGCTGCCATCAAGGCAAATCTCCCTCCGAGTCGTGATGAGCGATTTGCCCGATTTGGAACTACGGGTCTATCTGAAAATCAAGTTGCAGCCCTCATCACAGGTGAGTTGGATGACTACTTCATGGATGGTATTTCAGGTGAACTTGCTTTGCCTGAGAAGGCTTGGGCAAGTGCCTTGCTCGATCATGGAATCAACAAACTCAATGCTCTCGCTGTTGCTATTCACCTTCGTGAATCTGGTAAAATTACCCGCGAGGGTGTCGAGCCTTTGGTGAACGATGCAGATACTGAAAACATCCCCACATTACTCACTTGGATGGCGGCAGAGGCTAGCACCCGTGGGTTCGAGCCCGCAGACACCGGAGCAGTTGATGCTGCGGTCGCTGAAGTACTCGCAGAACGTGCAGATTTCGTTGCAGAACGTGGTATGGGGGCATTGGGCCCATTGATGGGTGTCGTCATGGGCAAACTCGGTGGAGCAGCCGATGGAAAGGCCGTATCAGCCGCCCTGAAAGAACAAATTCAGAGGCTGCTCTGATGCGGTGTGCCCTGCTCATACTTGCCTTGTTTCTTCTTGCAACATTTCCCACAGAGGCGAGTGAGGGCAGGCACTCTGAATGGATTTCAGACCCCATATTACCTGATGTCCAATGGAATGCCAGTGTCGACATTGGTTACATATCCACTGCACCGCTGGTGAAGGATGGTCTAGTCATCGTCAAGGGTGGTGGTGATCCCATGACTGGTGAAGGTGCTGGACTTGTTGCCTACCGTGCTGATACTGGTGTTGAGATTTGGCGAACCATTCATTCAGCGAGTGATAGGGGATTTGAAACTGCACCTTTAGCACATGTTTCCAGTAGTACGGACATTTGTGCCCCATCTGTTGATTTGGTTGTGACAGGGTGGACATCTGGTTATCTCACTGCATATGATTTAACAACAGGAATTGAACTGTGGAACCAATCAACAGATGCACCGAACTGGGGTATCACAGGTGGTGGTTTTGCACTTGCTGATGGTAAGATTGTATGGCCCACTGAAACCGGTGTCGTTGAAGTGTGTGCATTCAACGGGACAATATTACAACAGCATCATGATTCGGATTTACGTACTTATCGGGCAAATCTTGGCATTTGGTTTGACTGGGAATCTGATGCCAATGGTACCATCACAACATCGCTGGGATGGTTACAGGGCACAGAATCCGCACACCTACTGCGTTATGACAATAATTCAACTCTCATCGAAGATATCGATGTCGTTGCGTTGGCCAATCTCTCCGGAACATGGCGTATCCGTTCAACACCAATTTCCATGGTGGGTCAGGGGGTAATTGTGCATCTTCACGCAGATGGTGAATCTAGATTGATTCGAATGGATTGGAATGAAACAGGAACACCTGAATTGCTAGATTCAATCCCTATGAGTTCCGGCACGGCAACAACAGCAGCAGGTCATGGATATCTATCAGCTGTTGCGGGTGTTGATGGTGCAGTTCACTATGGGATTCTCAATGGTTCCATGTTCGAAGCAATTCGCTGGAATGCGAGCCATGTTGTGGGTGAGATACGATGGATTCAGTGGGGAGAAGTGAATGCCATTTGCCTACCGCAAAATACAGATGAAGGCTCGTGGTACATCGCCATCGATGCAAATCATAGTGTTCAGTGGGTCCCCGATCAAACAGGCTATCTAACCGCAGGTTGTGGATCAGATGGCCAAGTCCATGCGGCTGCAAATGACGCATCATGGTTGGAAGTTCGATACGATCCACTCGATTGGAATGTGATTCACGCGATGGCGGATAGCACCCTCGGAACAACTGAAGAATCAGAGTCTACAGAACCCCAAGAAGACAACACAGAGAAATCAACACAGCAAAGTATCCCTGGAATCATTTGGCTTCCATTTATTGGAGCTGGTATATTTGCAATGGTGGCGCAGGTTGCAGTGAGTTCTGACACACGCAGGCAAATTCGAATCGGCGCCATTCTCATGGTCATGCTCGGGCTTGTGATGGCTGGTGCAATTTACAATGCACAAATTGTGACTGAGCCAGAAACAGATACCAGTCAGCGGACCCGGGCTGCAATACTGATTCCAGCATTGGACGAAGGGTTGTCTGAAAACGAAGTCCTCGTCGCTTTCCATTTCCCAGCATCCTTTGCACCAGAAGTTTGTACAGAAAGTGGCCTTTATTACGGGGAAACAGGCCAATCTTGGCAGATTGATTCAGCCCCTGAAGGGAGTTATTGCATTGTCGTTGCAACCATCGAGATTGAAACTGGAAATACGGTTGAGATGGTGACTATGGCCACCCTTGACGATTACCAGTTTGGCTACGAAATTGAACCACAAACACTTGGCACGTTCCTAAAGGATGTGGGTGATGCCACAGGTGGTGCTGATGGGCGCTGGTGGAGTTACGATTTGAACGGTGGATATGGCATGACTGGTATCGATGACCAAATGGTAGAGCCCGGAGATCATATCGATTGGCATTTCGATGCAGGTCAGTTCTAATCAGGTCAACACTCAAACACCGCTTTGCACAGTGTCGCCTCCATAGGAGGCGGTTTTCATTTCAGTTTGGGGTTGGCAGGGTGAACGAGCGGCCAGAATGGGCCCCCCTCGGCACTTCCGTTTGCCCTTCCTCATCCTTGTCGTCGTTTTGCCATTAATGCTTGAATGGCGACACCTTTCAGCTTGGGGTGGATTCCTGTTCCTATGGTCTGCCTTGATGGTGGGTCACTCCTCACTTCTACGTTGGTTGCGGGTTTGGTTGCCATTGTCAATCCTTTACGGCCTCATCTTGCTATTGTTCAGCGGTACTGACAATTGGAACCAGATTTTGTTGCTCATGGCTCGCTTGCTCATCGCTCTGCTCGGAATGCAGATATTGACGTGGTCAGTACCACCTTCAGATGTTGTTCGAGCCTTCGAGTGGGCTCTCCCCCGGCTTGGAGTGTCCCTCGCCATTGCACTACGATTGGTTCCCCGATTAGAGCGCAGCGCCAAGTGGCGTCTTGAAACGCTTGAGGAGCGCGGATTTATCGACAATGAATCTGGGATGAAAGCGCTTAGAACTCGTGCCTCAATCTGGCCTGGTTGGCTAGCTGATTCGTTAGATCATGCTCATGATTTGGGGGATGCAGTGCAATCTCGAGGCATCTTGGCACCTCGTCGGTGGCGTCATGGAATTAAACGCCGAATTGTTCAATTTGCTCTTGGTGAAGATATCCGTGAAGATGGTGTCAAACCTCACCATTTTTCAGATTCGGTACAACTAGGATTGGACCTCGAAATCAATTTGCCAGATGGTCGCTGTATAGGTCGGCATAAGGAACTGTTGCGAGGGGGGAATATCGTGTTACTCCGCGGCCATTCTGGTTGTGGGAAATCGAGTTTATTGCGGGTTATTGCAGGCGTTTCTCCATGGCAGCATCCTGTAACAGTGAATGGTCGTGTCCACATCTCAGGACACCCCACTCTTGGTGAAATTAATCTTGCCGAAGGACCGTTTACCGAGGCAATATCATGTTGGATACCACAAGACCCTGATCGACACGGATTGGCTGAATCTGTCCAAAGAGAATTCAAAATTGCACGACGTCTTTCCGGTCCATGGAAGCAACAAGAAATGCTCGAATGCCTTCGAGGATGGGGCTTACTCGACAAACTTCAATCCCAACCTGAGAATCTATCCGAGGGTGAGCAACAGCGCTTATTGCTGGCCGCTCACCTTGATTCGGCACAACCCATCTGGTTACTCGATGAAGCCGATGTTCATTTGGATGAAGCTGGCTTCATCCAACTTGGAAAAGCTGTGGTCAAGCATCGAGCACGAGGTGGCTTGATCATTGTAGTCGCTCATCGTCAAGCCCGGTGGAAACGTATTGCAGATCAAGTGATTGACATCGGTGAACCGATGCCATCTCAAGATTACCCTTCGGTATGGATTGAACAGGGTGCAGAGGTTGGTATGCCTCCAGAAGGGGACCTATTTTCCCATGAACTAAGACCGGTTTGCGCTGGTGATTTAATTCTGATTCAAGGCAACAATGGTAGTGGAAAAACAACACTTCTACGCGAATGGTCGGAAACATCTGGTTTGCCTTGGTTGCCCACCTCTCCAGATCGACGATTATTGGGGATGACCATCGAAGAAGAATTGAATTTGCAACATCCAACTCTCTTTGCACAATTTCTTGCTGGTGAAGGGGTTAACATTCCAGATGCAGAAACCATTCAATTGCAACAATCCGCCCTCCGCCTCGACCTTGGCCTTTCCCACTTGTCGATGGTAACCCCGGTACATGACCTCTCGACCGGTGAGCGACGTCGCTTGTCCTTGCTCCCACTCTTGATGCGCCAACCATCGATTATGCTGTTAGATGAAATCGATCATGGATTGGACGATTTGACATTGGCGGACCTCATCGAGCAACTCAACACCCGCCGTAAGGCTGGATGTGCTATCGTAATCACATCTCATTCCCCCGATCTTGTTGCTTGGGCCAAGGTTAGCGGTGGACGGGTTTGGAATATTGCGCAGGGCCGATTGACGGAGGTGGCATCGTGACATTTGTTGACATTCAGGCATGGGCGGGTACACCAGGTGGTATTGCCGTATGGCTCACCGTATTGTTCGGCCTAATCTTTGGTTCATTACTGGTGAGCATTGACCGAAGAATTCACTTGGGTAGAGATGCCGCCCTCATCGCCCTATTGGCGGCAGTTGCAAGTGCCAGTCGCGTGCTTTTTGCCGCTCTACCAAATGTCCAACCTGTAACCCTGTTACTCCTGATGATTGGTCTTCATCTTGGTGCACGTAGAGCTGCCGCTGTGGCCATGCTGACAGCACTCATTTCCAACATGGCTTTGGGGCACGGCCCGTGGACATTCTACCAAGCGATTGCATGGGCTGCCGTGGGTACCAGTGCAGCCCTCTTACGGCCATTACTGGTCAATTGGGATGGAACCAAAGTACGAATTGGGCCGCTTGCATTATTGGCATTCTGTTGGGGATTCTTATTCGATTGGACTGTATCATTGTCTGCCCTCGCATTGTATCAATCGTTTGAGGCCTTCTTGGCCTTCATCATTGCAGGCCTTGTATTCGATGCTATGCATGCAGTTGGAAATGTGTTATTCACCATTTGGTTGGCCCCAAGTTTGCATCATCTATTGTGGTTACATCGCCGACACGAAGCTGGGCGTTGGATTCCAAATTTACCTGATGAGACATTGAAGAGGGAAGCGTTCATCGCTGAGACAGAAGCAGCAGCCAAACAACTTGAGGATCCCTTGGCGGGAATCGCACGACTTGATGGAGAGAATTAGATGGTACAACAAGACGACTCTTTGACGATGATTCTCGTGACCCGCAAGGATCTGAAATTGTCTAAAGGAAAACTCGCAGCACAGTGTAGCCATGCAGCGGTTGAGTGCGCTCTCAAAGCAAATCGAGAATGTCCGAAAGTGCTTGAGTCATGGCGTGAAAATGGGGCTCGGAAAATTGTTGTAAGTGCCCCAAATCTAGATGCCCTCAAGCGTCTGTTCGGCGAAGCCCAGGCAGCAGGGATTGTTTGCTACATGGTCCGAGATGCCGGTCACACAGAAATTCCTTCAGGTACGGTAACAGTTGTCGGTCTCGGTCCCGGGTCGCGAGATTCAATCGACTCCCTCACTGGTTCATTCGGTCTTGTTTAGAGAAATTCGCCCGTAGGGCGCCAACTCGTTAGAGCGTCGGTTTCATGATGGGTCCGGCCTAGGACAGTTTGTGTCCGACGAGATTTGGGAGGCAGAAATCCTCGAGGCCGAGGTCTACGAAGAGTGGATTGAAGAGCCCCTAGAATCCATCGAGCGCAGAGAAAAGCGCCAACTCGACATCGCTCTTGCTAGCACTGGAGCCATCGTCGTCGCCTTCACTATTTTTGCAGCGATGTGGGGTTCGGTTGGTGGCCATATGATGGCTAATTCTGACACCAGCCCAGGCTCACCTTTCGATATTACATGGGGTGACTCCGTTTTCATGCCACGTGACCCCGGATGCATTGATCCCAATAATGGTCAAGATTTACCCGAATATGGTATTGGATACGAACCCAGTCTAGCGATTGATGGCCATGGAAATATGTTCATCACTGCTCACAAGGATCTCCGTTGGTCGTCACCTGATGGTGGTCTTGCAAATCCATTATCAGGTGAACCACATATCTGGCCTGATGGGTCTTGTATGGATGGTTACATGACGAGCTGGGATTATCTCGCATCTTGGTTTTGGATTACCAACGACAATGGCACAACATGGGGACCTGGTGCTGGATTCGAACCGGTTGAAGGGACTTTCATCGAAGGTGGATTTACAGGTGGAGGTTCAGGTTCAGCCTGCCACGGAGATGAAGGCGACATCGCAGTTGATGCCATGGATCGAATCTACTACCTTGACACCTATCTAGAGGATAATTGGATCCACATCTTCAGCGATGGCGGGCAGACCCTTGAGAGCAATTTGTGTGACCGCCAATACTCGATGGCTGCTGATGACAGGCCGTGGATTCAAGCACAGAACAATGGGATCGTACACTATCTTGGAAACAGTGGTGTGTCCGTACCTGCTTGCAATGATGATCCAGCGCGATACTGGTACTATCGCAGTGATGACGGTGCCCAAACATGGTCGCAGTGTTATTCAATGCCTGGCGGCTGGTCTACCATCGCTCCAGAGCGCAGTGGTGAGTATGTCTACATCGCTCAAGAAAATGCGGATAGCAGCACAGGGCATGTCCAAGTTCGGATCTCTAGCGACACAGGCCTAAATTGGGGCGAACCTATCGAGGTAGGGCCCCGCAATGGGAATCCACCCGAGGGTTATCCACTCGTCGAAACCAATGGTGTGGGCACTGTTGCCGTTGTCTGGGCTGATTGTCCAGAAGGACCCACTGGGCCATGGGATATCCGCCTTGCCATGTCATATGACCGCGGTGAAACATGGGAATCATGGGAGATCACACCCCCTGAATGGGAAGGCATCACCATGTATCCATTCGTCAGTATCAACGAGGACAATGTAACGCTCGTGAGCTTCTATGGAATTCCATTCAACAATACGGCCGAGGGTCAGTATGTTGCAGGTCAAGAATGGTACCTTTACTCGGGTGCCGTCCGTGAGCCTCATGAGAATGACACCTTCGAATTTGAAATTGCAGCGATGAATGCCGATGGCTCACCTGAAGTGCTTCACACCGTCACACAGTACGAGGAAGACAATGGCGATGTTCACGCACTTCACGACTTCTTCGAGAGTGTATTCAGTCCTGACGGAAGTTGGGTTGGTATCGCTTACCAACAAAACATTGGGCTCCATCCGTTTGAGGACAATGAAGAGCAGCGTTACATCAAGTTCGTACGCGGGGACCTCGATGTCTGAGGTGGGCGAATGACAATCATCGATCCAGACATTCGAAAAGCAGAGACATTACCTTCGCGATATTACACCGACTCTGCGACCTTTGAATCGATTATTTCTTCATTCGGTCAGAACTGGCACTTTGCCGCTCATCGTAGTCAATTGTCAGCCGTACAACCCATTGAAAATTCACTCAGGGAACCGATGTTGCTCACAGAGGTTGATGGAGAAATACATTGCATCTCAAATGTATGTACACATCGTGGGATGTTGGTTTGCACAGAAAATTCCGAATCAAAACGCCTTCAGTGCCCCTATCATGGTCGGACCTTTGGTTTGGATGGGCAATTCCGAAATATGCCAGAATTTGATGAAGTTGAGAATTTCCCCAACCCTGACGACAATCTTCGTTCGTTCCCTTTCACTGAATGGAAGGGTTTGCTCTTCAACACCATTTCAGCCACCGATTTTGAGTCGTTTATTGCAGCGGTCGAGGCGCGGGTAGGTTGGCTCCCCATCGCCAACTTCACCCCTGATCCGAGTCGCCACCGAGAATACTCAATCGATTCAAACTGGGCTTTGTATGTCGATAATTATCTCGAAGGTTTTCACATCCCATTCGTTCATGGCGATTTACACGAAGTACTCGATTACGATGCTTACAGTACTGAATTGTTCGCAGGAGGCGTATTGCAAATTGGAATCGCCAATGAAGGTGAACCATCCTTTGATCTTCCAGAAAACCATCCAGATGCAGGGCAGAACATTGCAGCTTACTATTTCTGGTTGTATCCCGGCTTGATGCTCAACTTCTATCCATGGGGCCTTTCAGTCAATCTTGTCATTCCTGAGGACACTGGCAAAACCCGTATCGTCTACCATGGATTTGTGGGTGATGCTTCGATGCTTGGCCAAGGTGCAGGTGGTGACCTTGACAAGGTTGAGGCAGAGGATCAATTCATCGTTGAGGGATGTCAGAAAGGAGTCTCTTCAGTCGCCTATGAACGTGGGCGATATTCGCCCACCAAAGAGGTCGGAGTACACCATTTCCATCGTATACTGACACAGTAATTCGTTGCGGTCAACTCTATGTTCCCCCGCACCGTCCGGAACACATGGTCGCGGTCGTCACTCTAAGCGATGAGAATCGTGACGAACTGATTGCTTGCTGCAAGGGCGTTGCAGATACGCTTGCGTGGTTGGATTCTCTAGAGGCTAGACCCGGGCTCTCTGAATTGGGCACGCGTTTGGAATCGATGCCTGTAAAT
The DNA here is from genome assembly GCA_028821815.1 of Candidatus Poseidoniales archaeon. GTDB lineage: Archaea > Thermoplasmatota > Poseidoniia > Poseidoniales > Thalassarchaeaceae > MGIIb-P. The sequence goes on from JAPKEY010000042.1 coordinate 9,281, forward strand.
TTAGAAGCTCTTAAGGAACACATTGGCTACACTGAATACGATGGTTATCAGCGTAACATCATCAAGAAAACAGAACATTACGAGATGGTTGCAATCACTTGGCGTGCCGGGCAAAATACACCCATTCATGACCACGCCGGTTCAGATTGTGTATTCTTGATCGTCGAAGGAACATCAACTGAAACAACCTATGAATTGAATGACGATGATTTGGCAGTTCCTTCAGGAGTTCGAAATTATGCTCCGGGAGAAGTTTGCGCTGCAGATGAACCTGACATCCATCGCATCTCCAACGATACCGATGGTGACCTCATCAATCTGCACGTATACACACCGCCGCTTTCCGGCTTCGGTATCTACGATGCAGCTTGACTCATTCCTTCTCAGGCTCGTCTGAGTCAGTGACCTTGTCAGCGGCTCCTGCTAGGAATTGTTTCTTCAAGGCATCCGCTGAAGATTCAATGGAACTTTCACCACCTTCTTCTGTAAGAGGAACAGCGATCGGTTGTGCTGGAGGTCCAGCTCCAAAGATTACCTCCGGGGTTGTGCCAGGTATTGTTGCACCCTCTCCAGAGACGGGTACAGGACTTGCACCTCCCAATTCCATCGTCGTGAATGCTGAGGTTCCTGGATTCAGTGCGAATCCAGATATGGAACTCACAACGACCAAGATTAGTGCAAGACATGCACAGCAAAGTCCACAGATGAGTTCCCATA
>JAPKEY010000043.1 GCA_028821815.1 Candidatus Poseidoniales archaeon
GCTGGATAAGACTGAGATTCGTGATCTCTATATCGAACGGAATCCAACATTGGAAAACCAGACGATGTTCGCAATCGTCGAAGAAAACCATTCTCTAGCGAGTGTCATTTCTTTTGTCAATCCGGATACGCATGGAGATCGGCTTCGAAATGCTTCAGATTTGGGTTTCATGGTGCGCACACGCCCGGATGAAGGAACTAACGAAGCACAAGCGATGAACTATTCCCGATTTCATCTCGCATTGAGTACAGGAGCAAATTTCATCACTACAGATTTTCCTGGCAACGATATGGAGGTCAATTATGCAACCTGGTTGCCTGAGGGGCCGGTCATGTGTAACTCTCGAACATCCCCTAGCCATTGTGACACTAGGGATATCGAACCATGGGGAAACTATACTCCAATCTCAATGGGTTAAGGGATGCCTTCATGGACGAGTTCTGCTCAGGTAGGGTTGAGTGAGATGTCCGAAGATACGGCTATCGACGAACAGGAGTTCGATGGATGGGGTGGGATGCTCGATGCCATCCATCCACTCAAGGTGAAATTAAATCTGCTTCTTTTGGCCATTCCATTGACACTCTATGCAAAATATGTAACACATGACCCAGTGTTGACATTCGTATCCTCAATGGTCGCAATTATGCCACTCGCTTTCCTCATGGGCCAGGCAACCGAGCAAATCGCACTGCGCACGAGTGAATCCGTTGGTGGTTTATTGAACGCAACATTTGGCAACGCCGCTGAAATGATTATCGCAGGCATGGCCATCTTCGCGGCTGCTGAAGCTTACTCAAACAACGATACTACCACCGGTGATGACATGGTACAGATTGTTCAAGCCTCCTTGATTGGTTCGATCCTAGGCAACCTTCTGCTTGTTCTCGGTCTCGCATTCGTATGGGGTGGCATCCATCACAAAGTGCAATCATTCTCGACGGCTGCCGTGGGTGCAAATGGCTCTCTGCTTCTCCTCGCTGTGATTACGCTTACTTTGCCTACTGCCTACGGTTTTCTTCCGGAAGCAAGTCAAAAGACAGATGGGCTGGTGGACCTTTCACACGCGGCAGCAGTCATCCTAATCACACTGTATGGATTGTTCCTCTTATTCCAACTACGTACGCACCAGGAATTATTTGCGACCGATGGAACACATGAGCACGAAGATGCTAAAATGTCACAACGTGAGGCGATTGTCCTCCTGTTGGGAGCTACAATCATTCTCGGGTGGATGGCTGAAATTCTTGTTCACTCTGTCTCAGAAGGTGGTGAATCACTCGGACTTGAACCATTGTTCATCGGTGTCATTCTCCTACCATTCTTTGGAAATGCAGCGGAACACTTCACCGCTGTCACCGTTGCCAAACGAGACAAGATGGATTTGTCTTTTGCAATCGCTGTTGGTTCCTCAACTCAGATTGCGGTATTCGTCGCCCCACTGATGATTCTACTCGCGTGGCTGGTCAATGTCCCACTGACATTTGAGTTTGGAATGTTTGAAACAATCGCCGTATTCTTGTCGGTGTTAATCGCCAATGCAATCGCATCCGATGGAAAGAGCAATTGGCTCGAAGGCGCGATGTTGCTCGGTACCTATGCTATCATGGCCATTGCATTTTTGCTCATTCAGGATGTGCCTACACCATGAAACGGGTGATCTTACTCATTGCTAGTGGAATCTGCGCAATACTCATGATTGGTGGAATGATTGGATACACCTACGAAGATTCAATCGAAGACGTACCTGTACCAATGACGGGGACTGCAGTGGGATTCGCGAATGAACCGCTCACAGAGAGTGCCATTCCTTCAGCACTGATCAGTCCCGAATTAACAATCACTTGGAAGGCGAATGTCTGGGTGGGATTGGTAACACAGGAAGAATACAAGCGATGCGCACCAAGTGATGGGGTTTCAACGACATGTGGTCCTACAACGACGGATTTCGCTGCTGGTGGACCAAGTTCGAAAGAGGCGAAGACATTCACATTCGATATTGGTGATGATGTGTATTATCCGGTCGACGGACAATCGTTTGGTGGAACCGAATCTAGTGTTGATGTGGATTACAGTGTCAAGGTTACTCTGGCATGGCCAGTAATCCTCTTTCTCGGTGCACTAGGAACTGGACTGCAGGTTCTCGGATTTCGGCTGCGTTAGGAATGCTGTGGTGGACCGATGACTGGGATTCGCATTGCTGTTACTGGTACCCCTGGGACCGGCAAAACCGCCTTTTGTTCGGCTTCAAACATACGTGTCATGACCATGGAAGAGATTGCTAGCAGTCATGATTGCCTCGGTGAGATCGAAGAAGATGGGGCAGCTCCAATCGATATGGAGAAATTGACTGCTACCATGACTTGGCCTGAGGGAGATACACTCCTCATCGATGGTCACCTCTCACATCTACTTCCAGTCGATGCAATCATCCTCATTCGATGTCATCCTTCAATCCTTAGGAGTCGTTTGTCAGAGCGTGATTATTCACAATCAAAAATCGATGAGAATGTAGAGTGTGAATTAATTGGGGTCATCCCAGCAGAATGTCTAGATTTACCTTGTCTGGAACTAGATTCGGTCATTGGGATTGAGGCGATGATTGCAAATGCAGAGCGTTGGATAACAGATGGGTTCAAACCCCGTCGACCAAACGAAGGTATTGACTGGATTGGACTAATCCATGGAGATGATTGAATGGCATTTGAGAAGGCGAGAGGGGGTCACACACGGATGTTGAAACCAATTATCGATCGAATGTCTAATGTCGACCCGGCAACTCTAACTTGGATTAGCGTATTATTTGCTGCAGGTAGCTGCTATCTTCTCGCCACAGCAGGTCGAGATTCAGAAGGTGGTTGGCGATTGATTGGAGCTTTTGCCTTATTGCTCGTCGCCGCAGAGTTAGATGCGCTCGATGGCGCTGTTGCAAGAGCCTATGATAAAGTGTCAAAATATGGTGATTGGTTGGATCACACAATTGATCGATTGGTTGATTTGAGTTTGTTAATCGCCATCGGAATAAACACCGCTTGGATTTCTGTCCATTGGTTGGGGTGGGCTGCCGCCACCATGACTTTGCTCGGTTCTTACATGGGTACTCAGGCTCAATCTGTGGGCCTAGGTCGTAACTACGGCGGCTTTAGTCGGGCCGATCGTCTGGTAACCACCTTTTTCGGCATCTTTTTGGCTGCAATCATGGCATTCCAAGGCACCGCAGATATTGCAATTCCAGATACAATCTCTAATCTTGTTGGATTTGATGGAATCAATGCACTGAGCGTTGTTTTAATGATTTCATTGGCTGGTGGAATTTGGACATTTTTGACTCGTGCAGCCTCCTCTCGTAAACAACTTCTAGATGGAAAATAAGATGCACTATTCCAACCCGCCTATAGGCGGGTTTGAAGCCGTCAGACTCAAATGGGCCACAAGGACAGGCCAAAGTCGAGGCGAAGCCATGCGTAAGACGAATTCTCGTGTTCCAATGCTTTTGATTACCCTGCTGCTAGGATCCCTAATCACCTGGGTTCCACCTGCTGCTGCATCTGGAGAAACCAGCGATGATGCTGAATTGCAAGCTCAAAATATTGGGGCTTATTTTGATAGTGTAACTGAAACTACGACGGTGCAATGGAGCAATATTGTCACCGAAAACTATCCATTAATGTTGCAAATGCAGGAATCTCGATATCTGGTTTATCGACACAATGCACCACTGAATGAATCAGTGGTTGCCAATCTGAATCCCTGGGCGAATGTATCGATGTGCGCTTCGGTCAATCCGGGTGACTGTTCTGGAATGATGTTCATGGAGACATATCCACTTCCAGCCGGAACCAACGGAACTTACTATTATGCAATTGTTTCATATTTCCAGAACAATGATGATACCGATCCATCCAACGACTACGAGTATACTCTTGATGGCACGGTATATTCACCATCTCATGCTGGTAACTATATCCACGGAGAAGCCAATGTTTCTGAAGGATTGGTCGAACTCACCAATCAAATTACGGCTCCATTTTTCGTTCAAGCCAACTACGTTGAATCCCTTGGCGTCACAGATATCAGTTGGGTCAATCTGAATACCATCGTCCCTGACAGTCTTCCTGAAGTTGGGGAATCAGCGTATGGAATCACAGTTTATCGCCATCTTGCTTTAGCAGAGAGAGGAACTTGGGCATCAATGCCCAAGGAACAAATTTCTCAACTTGGTGCAGGTGATACATTCTACCGATACACTGTTCCAACCAATACGGATATTGATGCATACTACTCTGTAACCTACATGTATCTCGGTTACGAAGATGTTCGGTTCTTGGGAACAAATACACTTGTCAACTCCATTCATGAAGACAATGTGGCACCTGATTCGGTTCAAGATGTAACTGCTTCATTTGCGGCTGAACCTGCAGGAGGAACTGGGAATACAACCATTACTTGGACTGATATTGAATTTGAAACCGGCGAAACTTACCACATTTGGCGCTCTGGTTCACCCATCAATGATACATCTGCTACTGGCGTTGAACTGGTTGGAGTTGCAGGAGACGGTGATGAATTCTATCGCCATGAAGTTGAGCGGGGAATGCTGGGACTTGCCTACTATGCAGTGACTTCCTCGGATACAAATGGAAATCACAACAATATCGTAGCTGAAAATTCTGCATTGCAACTCGAAGATGCGGTTGAAGAAGATACCTTCACCCCATGGGTTGCTGAACCAACCAATGTCTATGCGGAATACCTTGGAAGTGGACAAACGACCGTGACCTGGACTGATCAACTCGGTGTAGAAGGTGAGCAATATCACGTATGGAGGGCCAGTGTACGTTTGACTTCTCTTTCGAATCTAGAATTGGTGGCTGAACTGATTGCCACAGTTCCAGACTCTGTTGAAACGGTGACTGTTGGTATCGCTGATGATGTCGATGAACCTAGTTACTACTGTGTATCCAGTCTTGCACGTTACAGCCTCTCATCACAACCATACGAAGATTTGCGCTTCATGCAGAATTGTTGGGGGCCTATTGATGAGGATACTCGAAAGCCTGACCTCGCATTCCTACAAGATGCATTGATGACGAACCAAGCGGGTGAGCAAATTACTCTGCTACGTTGGGTTAACTCAATGTCTGAATCTGGAGAAACATATCAAGTCTGGATGTGCGAAACCGACCCATTCAATGGAAACACAGCCGTCATGAGTGGCGATATCGCATTGGATGATCGTTGGATTCCAATCCTTGACCCGGTGGAAGCCTTGTACAATAACGTACCTGATTTTACAAGAACCATTTCGCTTCCAGATAATCTCGACAAGCAGACTTGGTATGCCGTTACGATGACTGACCAATACGGCAATGCAAACACCCAATTTTCGATGTCGATGAATGCGCGCCAAGTCACAGAAGATACAACCCCTCCAGAAATAACGATTGAAGTCATTCGAACAGATGATGGGGAAGTTGTCGATGCTTTACGTGCCGGCAATTACCGATTGCAAGTCTATTCAACTGAGCCGTTAGACTCATGGCCAATTTTAGATCTCACAACCTCTGACTATGCTGAAAATGAAGAAGGAATCGTCATCGCCGGTGAATTCTTCACCGAACGTGGTTCAACTGTTCGGATGGTAGACCTGCAAGGCTTTTCCAATGCATACCGATTTAATTTTGAAATCACAAGTGATATGCAGACAGCAGATATTCACGCGGTTATCACCATTTCAGATATGTTGCAAAATGTTGTCACTGTCGACGTCCTAGGCTGGTCAATTGATTCATTGTTACCAGCCATTGAAGTCTATGCACCAAGTCCGGATAGTCTCTACCTTTACGGTGAACAAATTCACGTCTATGGAGCTGTATCAGATGATGTTGGAATCGCTGCTGTTGAAATCAAATTCCGCTACTATGAAAACAATCTCATGCGAGAAACTGAATGGACCGCAGTGACAGATTTGACCACTTATTCTACTGGTGACAATACGATGGTCTTTGAATTGTGGGAGCCGGCATCAACATTCCATGACTTAGGAATGAATCAACGTGTGTACATTCGTGTCACAGATATATCAGGTAACGAAAAAGAATGGAATACTCAATTCACGGTTGACAATTGTGTTCGCACCATTGTAAACTACGAATCAGCATGTATTGGGCAAAGTGTGTTTGAACCCCCTCAGGAGATTGAAACTGCTGAAGAAAGTTACTACGAAGGTGTGTATCTGATGGTTTATGCCCTCGGTGGAATCAATGTCATTCTCCTGATTCTTACAATGATGAGTGTCCTAATGGCTTCAGGTGATGGCAAGAAAAAGAAGAGTGAAGATGACGATGAAGACCAGTGGATGCGGGAATTCATGGGTGGTGGAGATAGTGCTGAATCTGGTTCTGCTGGTACCGGTGACTTGGATTCTTCCCCTGAGAGGGATCTGTCGGAGACGGAATCGGTCACTGCTGAAGAAGACCCGTTTGCAGCATCTGAAGGTCGAGATCGAAAGCGTCGAACCAAGAAGAAATCTGATGATACCGAAGTGGTAGATGATGATGATGATGATGAGTTTGACGATGATGATGACGAGTGGGACGATGACGATGGACCAAAGAAAAAAACAGTTCGTAAGACAGTTAAGCGCAAGAGTATCAAGCGTAGGAAGTAAGGGCCCGGTGGTCACCTGTTCGGAATGGGTGACCCTGCAACGGTCATCGACCAATACAGGCGTTATGTTCAGGATGGCCGACTTGAGATTAGCGAGGTCATGGCCTCTGAATTGAGTGACCTCTTATTATCCAAGAAGAAGAAAACCCTTGCCGAACATGGACATCTCGTTATAGCACTCCGGGATCTTGCCAAAATCCAAGAAATGCGAACTAAATGGAAAGAGAGTCAAGCTGCCGCATCAATGCTTGTCAAAGCACGAAGACGTTACGCCAAACTTCTGCGCTCTAACGGTATGCGAAATGAGGCGCGAGATGCTGCCAAGGCTGAGGCGGGAGACGAAGTACAACGCGGGCGCGTACGCGCGCACGAGGGGGCACTGCGTGCGGCTCTTTCGCATTGGAAGCGCGCGAGAAAGGTGCAGCCCCAACTGATTGAAGCCTATTGGCGGCCAATAGAAGCTCATGAACAAATCAAATCTACACTCAAGGGTGCTGGAAAAGTGGGCCTTTCCCTGGCCAAGATTTTGACATCAGTTGGTCCGGTCGGGCGTGTTGGAGAATCGTTTCAATTGCAACCAGAAAATGTGGAAGCGCAGCCATTAGAATCGTTACTTGAAAATATGTCTAGATGGTTGAATCCTGAATTGTCTCTACCGGCGAAAGCATCGATTGCTTTGGATACGTCTAAGCGTGAATTAGAACGTCAAATTACTTCGATAAAATCTGGTGAGCAAGCAGCAAACGCCAAACTTCAGGCGGCGATAGATACTCTGCAACCCGCTGTCGATTATCACGAATATTCGCGTGGTGGAACTTCCTGATTATTCTGGGCCAAGATGGTTTAACCACTGACGACATGTTTGGCAATATGTCCAGCGATTCCCATCATGCACTGTCTCCTGTGGCGCCCCTCCACATGTTGTGCAAGGTGCGTGAACCGATGTTTGAGACGTAGTGGCCATCGATGTTGTGAGGCCTTCAGATTTTGAGCCGCCACCGCGAATCACAACTGTCACGAGAAGGCCAACAAGAAGGATGCCGAGTACGACACCAACACCCATCACAACGAGTCCAGTCGTACCCATGAGGGAGCCTTCAGGTTCAGCTTCGGGTATAATCTCACATCCATTCTCATCAATTTCGACATCAGCGGCTGAAGTCGGACAATCATCCACTTCGTCGAGGTGACCGTCAGCGTCAGAGTCATCAGGACAACCATCGGTTGGGTTGGTATCGAACGACCCTGCAGAGATGTACTTACAGACGTCTACATTGTCCATAACAGAATCGCCATCTGTATCAATCTGCGAGAAAGAACAACCGGTGAGGTAACTAATCTCATAATCTGGGGTGTCTGGACAGATATCGTTCTCATCTGCGACGCCGTCATCATCCACATCAATCAGCACATCACATCCATCGGCAATACCATCTGCATCGATATCGATGGAATCATCGTGACCATGACATGCATCATCATAATCGGATACACCATCACCATCCGAATCGATGAGATCATCGCAGCCATCCGCTATTCCATCTGCATCGATATCAAGATCGTCGCGGGAACCTGGGCATACATCCTCTGAATCGGCAACTGAATCGCCATCAGAATCAATCAATGCGTCACAATCGTCGGGTACATTGTCTGCGTCGACGTCCTTGTTGTCATCATAGCCTGGACACAAATCATTCTCATCGGAAACCATATCTCCATCCGAATCAATGAGAGGATCTAAACAATCGATGATTCCGTCTCCATCGACATCAATCGTGTCATTGGCACCCGGACATTGGTCCTCAGCATCGCCGATTCCATCCGCATCCGAATCGATGAGTTCATCACAACCATCAATGATACCATCTGCATCCACATCGATTGAATCATCGTAACCTTCGCACTGATCTTCAGGATTGGGGACGCCATCCTCATCATCATCGCGTTGAGCCCAAGAGCAGCCATCCTCATCGACTTCAACACCATCAACTGTATTTGGGCATCTGTCATCAGTATCCGATACACCATCGCCATCTGCATCCTGCATCCCTTGTGCTTGGAATCTCCAGGAAAGTATCTCCGAACCGAAGTCGCTTTCATCAAAATACATGCGAAGGGGGAAATAATATTCTGACATGGCTTCTTTACCTTCAAAGTCACCATCTTCAGTGATTTTCTCTATGAGAATCGCATCAAGGATGACTCCACCCTCTTCCGGATATGCTTCATTCGGAGGTAAATCGACTGCAGTCAATTGCGTGGCTTCAAGGGTAAAGTTATCCCACCACTCCTCGCTACCTGAATCAGTAGAACCGCTCTCCCATTCATCCGCCCAATTTTCTTGGATGTTATCCATTTGGGTCCAAGTATCGCCTTCATTAATCAACGAAGGGATACCGGTCGTATGTTGAATAGTTGTGGTATTTTCCCAACCTACATCCTCTTCCATCAATCCACCTGTATCTTGTTCTCGCATCCAAAGCTGTATCACCACTAATCGTTTGCTCTTTTCCCAACCATTCATGTCTGGGTGGATGTAAGTGACGAGTTCTTCAGCCATTTCGTAGGTAAGTTGGATGTTATTTTCATCATCGTAAGCAGTCAGATTTAACTCAATAGTTTCCGTGATGACGTGACAAATGACGGGGGAACCGTCGAAGCTGCAATCTTGATCCGGTAGAATGAATCTTTGGATTGAGCTGATGTAGTTGATTGTCGCCCGATCAAAGCCACCTTCTTCTGGATTTGTGAGTTCTGCAACAATCATTTCACCGAATGGGTTTCCATCGAATTCGAAGAAATCACCTGGTGAACCGGTCCAAACGGTAGTATTGATTTGGAATCCACCTCGAGCATCTGTGGATTGGGTCACTTCTGGTTCCAATGGAGAGATTGGGGTTGCCCAAGGGAGAGCAAAAATTGCCAGTAGAAGCGTGGCACAGAACAATGAGGCAGTGCGAGTCATATCAAACTCGAATACGCTAACGCTGAAGAGTGTTCCTCTATCAATTAGAGGACTGGGTCGCTCTATTCTTTTCCAAGATAGTTGAGCCATTGACGACACGACGGGCACCAGGTCCAGCGATTCCCATTGTTAACAGCCTCATGTGCTGGACCACCACACGTGGTACAGGGTGCATGTATTCCAGTAGGAGCTGCTGTGCTGACTGTTTCTGTAGCACTACTTGAGCGACGCATGAACAGAACACCAAGAACTAGAACGGCAATAATACCGATGATGATGGCTGACCAAGCAATCATTGAGAGGCCATCGCTTGCTGATGATTCACCTTCAACCTGCTCGCATGGTTCGCAAT
>JAPKEY010000044.1 GCA_028821815.1 Candidatus Poseidoniales archaeon
CTTGGCCGCAGAAAGTATTCCTCGTTTCTTGAGCAGAACCCCATTGCCAATCAAACTCTGGATGATATGATCCAAATGCAATCGCACTTACTTCTTCAAGGAAGTGGTTTTTATTAGAATCTTGACGGTTTTGTGATGTTTGGGATTCGAGCCCGGTATTTTGTACAATGGTAATGCTATCTGTGGCCCGATTTGCAATCCAAAGTTCGTTCGCTCGACCGGGGTGGAACTCAAGGTCCCGGGGGTCGGAAAGAGCGTCGGACGAGTCTGCAATCACTACTTCATCGAAACCAATCCCAAACTGAGGGACGGCAGCCGTTTCTCCCGATGCTTCGACTGGGGGCAATAAACAGAACAACAGAATGGTCAGCAGAAGAACGCTCGCCAATTTGTTGGTCATGACCATGCGAGGGGGGGTTTGGATTTGATGCCTTCCATACCCAGTCTCAATCCGGTCGTTGGAAGTCAATGTTTCACTCTTTCTTGGGAATACGCCGGAAACCACTCTTTACGCTATCCCTTGGCCCCGAATCTTTTTGCTGAATGATGCCTTCAGATTCAAGATGAATATCCAATTCCTGTGCGATTGATGTCCCACGGGAACCTTTCTTGGGATGAGGAAGTTTGTTCCTGCACACAAGGAATACTTCTGATGAGGAACTTCGGGATGCCTCAGGCGAGAATCTCTGGACTCTGGAAAATCGCTGCTTGGCAGCATTGATAATCCCTTCAATTCCTGTACCTTGGAAAATTTTCGTGACAAAAGCACCACCCGGGGCGAGTAATGGCAATGTGAAATCAAACACCATCGCGACTAATTCGAGCGAAATGGCTTGGTCGCGATCGTATTGTCCGGTCAAGCGTGGAGAAATATCTGACACGATGGTGTTGAACATGCGTGTTTCATCATCAGCTACAGGATGCAGGTTGGTCCCATCGACTTTCAACCCCTCATGTAACAAATCAAGAATACTTTCCTGACAGTTTGGATCCGTCACATCGCCCAGCACCATTTGAGCACCTTCGACTGGGGCGCTGGTCAGCAGGTCGATGCCGATTACAAGTCCATTCGGACCTGTTTCTTCGACTGCAACTTGTGTCCAGCCACCAGGATGGGAGCCGACATCGAGAATCAAATCACCTTCACGTATCAATAGAAATTTTTCTTGAATCTGTTTCAGTTTGAAAGCTGAACGGGTTCTGTAGCCCTTTGATCTCGCTTGACGGCGCCATGTATCGCGCTGATGCGCTTGAAACCAACGCTTGCTCATTGCACACCCTCAAAGCCGGGGCTGAGCCCGGGATATGTAAATGAGACCCGGCTCAGACGCTTGGGATATGCAGAAGGGGATGGCGATGGCACTCATCATGCTCATTCTGCTGCCTTTTGTAAGTGCAGATGTGCGTACCCCCGATGAGTCGCGAGAAGCAAATGGGGGGCACGCAATACTGCTGGAACAATACACAGCGACTTGGTGTGACACATGTGCAACTGTCGACCCTTGGATTTCAGAATTTGTGGATGACCACTCAAGTCGAATTGTCCGGGTTGCCTTACACCCGGATGACCATGATCCATTTGGTAGTCCACTTACTACGAAACGAGTGGCACTTAAACAAGCTGACCATTCTCTATCTTTGCCAACATTCTGGTTCGATGGGCAAGGTGAACTGGAAGGTTCTGTCACTCAATCTCTTCTTGAAAATGAGTTGCGTTCTGCCGAAGGAAATCGGGAGCATTGGATTGGGATGCAAGTGTGGTGGGATACCTGGTACAATCAGCCCCACGGCGATATACAGACACTCTACTTGCACCTCGGTGAAGAATTGCCAGAGAATGCGAAGATTACCATATTCCGATTAGAGACGCTTGAAATGACCAGTGAAAACATCTCTTACAACGGTATTGACACCCACCATGATGTAGCCACACAGATGATTACATTCACCCCCAATGGTACAATCTTAGATTCGTTTGACGGTGAACAAGGATGGGAGGTTTCCAACGGTAACCTGTACAGTGAAGGTGGCATTCCTGTATTCATTATCGATACAACAGGGACTGTAGACAGTTTTGTGACGGTTATCGAAGTAAATGAGGAAGTCCGAGGGGTGATTGGAATCTCAAACGAGGAAATACTCCGAAAAGCGGAAAAAAGCGGTGATTTTGCACTATTATTACTTCTAGGTGTGCTCGTGGGTTCTAGCATTGCCTTACGCAGAGAAGCCACCCAGTGAAGTAGTCCTATATCATACCCTCGCTATTCTGTTCAAACGACATACTGCGAAGCATTCATAGTCTGCCAGTGTAAATATTACTATGATGGCGTACATCCCTGAAGAGAGAGAAGAAGAGCGTCTAGGAGACGCTCAAGTAGATCGAGAATGGCTTGTCGAGTACATCGTCGAGCTGCCTGAGGATAATCCGACCCGCATGGTGACCATTCTGCGTGGAGCAAAAATGGCAGATGTTCAGGGTAGATTGTATGATATCTTGCGTGAGCACTATGCGTCAGAGACCCGCCTTGATGTTACTGTGATCCGAATGGAACCTGTCGACATGCGGACAGATGTCGCACTCTTCGAAATTGGTGGCACATACCAACCCTGATTACTTCTTGCGCGCCTTGGCGAGAAGGTCAGCTTTAGACAACTGTGCTGTCACTTCCCATGTACCCTCATCACGTTCCTTTCGAATCGTGTAGAGAATGTACATGCATGCGATGAGAGCAATGTGGACACTTGTACAATACGGGCAGATATGAGGTGCTCCCTCGACAAGAAAGAGTTCGACGAGAACCAACCAACCAATCCCTGGGATACTCGGTAGACTCAACCACCATGCATAATCAGCGTATGACTTGGCCCAGTCCGCTTTCATTTCCAAGAACATGGAAAGAGTAAGCCAACCCAAAACTGAGAATGCCCCGATTCCGATGACGCCCCATGGTACTCCGAAGAACTCCGAATAAATTGGATCTCCAATGACAGAGCCGCATTGAACAATACCCTCAGCAGCACAGAATTCTGAGCCCCCCGTCACCATTTGGTTGTGAATCATCAACGTCCAACCACTGGCCGCCAAACCACCCATCTCAATGACAAACAATCCGAGCAAACGACGTCGCATTTTCCCCATTTCTTCGAGTTGTGGTATCTTCTGATTGCTCGCAATCAAACCGCCAATCGCCATGATGGCAAGGAAAACAGTCAGTGGACCATATTCCACCATTGCTGCATTCATTCAAACACTCTCCGTCAAGTGATACTGAATTGCGCTAGCGGGTTCGTGCAATTGATCACCCTCACCATGCATCCCACTGTTCCAGATAACTGTTCCATCTGGTGACAACAAAAGGTGGAATGGCACACCAGGAATGTCATAATCCTTGAATGCCCTCATATTGAGGTCATCAACATAAGGCCAATCGTGTATACCACCATCACGAGTTTGACAGTTGCGCTCATCGTGGTAACATCCATCGCGATCACCCTTCTCTTGGAAAGCGACTATTTCTCCCCGGCTATGATCCGAACTGAGCATACCAGCTGAAATTGTGACGAATGCTACAGCACCATTGGAACCGTAGTTGGTGTAAAGGTCATCCATTTTCGGTGCATCCGACCAACAATGTGGGCAATCGGTATCCATGAATTGCAAGAAAATAAGTTGACCCGATTCGCCTTTCGTCCATGAATGATTAATGTAATCGTACAATCGGAACTCTTCCCAAGCACCATTAGAATGAGCTTCGCCGACAATATCTGGAGCAAGTTGACCTTCTGCAGGACCAATGTCAGGGGGTGGTGCCAATGTCCAAATGATGATGCCAACAACGGTCAAAATGGCAGATATAGAAAAAAATGAACTGATTCGCGCATCAGCATTCTCATCGTCAACAAGCGAATTCATTTTACGTCGTATTTGTTGCATTACAATCCAATCTCCTGTATAAGTGTGAAAGCGGTGTGACGTATAGCGTTTTCAGAATTGAAATTAGGTTCAAATCCTGTGGAAAAAAGTGCACCTGGGTCTAGCATCGTTTTGGGAACATCTCCAGCCCATCCGCGGTCACCACCAGTATATTCGATGCTGACATTCTCAAATCCAGTTTCCTCGATGACAATTTCAGCGATACGACGTACGCTGCAGGTATCTGGGGTACCTAGATTGAAACAATTAACTTGTTCATTTTCCGTTTCGGTTAGATGGACCATTGCGCGTGCACAATCTAGAACTTCCATGTACGACTTCTCCTGACGACCATTTCCAAGCACCTCAAGGCGATTCGGATCAGCCTTCAATTTGTGGATGAAGTCGAATATGACCCCATGTGTACCACGCGCGCCCACGATGTTAGCGAAACGGAACAACCAGGCTTTGAGACCAAAGGTGCCAACCCAACTGGTGATTAGCGCTTCTGACCCCAATTTGCTAGCCCCATACAAACTGATGGGGAACAAAGGACCGTATGATTCAGGGGTCGGCATCTCGGTGGCCTCGCCATAGACCACGCTACTGCTCGAAAATGCGATATTTTTCACACCTGCACAACGCATTGCTTCAAGAACGTTATACGTTGCCACTGTTCCTTGCTTGAGATCGGTGTCTGTGACACGGGTTCCCAAACGGATATCAGGGTTTGCAGCTAGGTGGAAAACGATCTCAATCCCCGTCATTGCAGCCTTGACTGCATCTAGGTCGAGAAGGTCACCTTCAATGAAATGAATCGATTTACCGTGGTGTGCGAGGAATTCTTGACGCCCACTACTCATGTTATCGAAGACTGTGACATTGTCCCCCCGGGCAACTAAGCGGTCAACAAGGTGCGAACCAATGAAGCCGGCACCACCGGTCACAAGGACATCCATGGTGCTGGCGACAGGGGAGTTGTTCTTCAATCCCACGTTCAGTTGGAAACACTTGATTAATTCAATTATCGCCCACAGGACGGTTCCAAAGGGGAAGCGTTGAAATGCGGTCTCAAGGGCCCAGCGTCCATGGAAGGTATGCCTGACAAGGTCGATACACCCATTGTTTGGGATGGGCCGATTATCGCTGCCATGCCAGTTTTTAATGAAGAAGAAACCATCGGCAGTGTCGTTCTTTCGTGCATACCACAAGTCGACGAAGTACTCTGTGTCGATGATGGCTCATCGGATGCATCATCTCGAATTGCGCGTTCATTGGGGGCAACTGTCCACCATCATCGAGCAAATCGCGGTTATGGGGGTGCCCTAAAGACCATTTTTGATACCGCTAAAGAACGACGTGCAAGGGCACTTGTCATCTTAGATAGCGATGGGCAACACGATGCGAGTGACATCCCCTCCTTACTCGCACCTATTTTGGCGGACGAAGCTGATGTTGTCATAGGGTCTCGATTTGTCGAAGGGGGTGGAGCCGAGAGCATGCCTACATATCGCGCACTGGGAATCAAAGTCATCACTGCAGCTTCCAACCTTTCAAGCGATCTCAACATCAAGGATACACAGAGTGGTTTCAGAGCATTTGGACCCAAAGCCCTAGAGCGACTAAACTTTGATCATGACGGAATGGAATCTTGTCTTGAAATCCTCAATGCTTGCGACGACCTGCATCTACGGGTTGGGGAAGTGCCCACCAAAATTCGTTATGATGTCCCCAAAGGAAGCCGATACACCGCACTATCCCATGGATTTACGGTTCTGAGTTTTGCACTCATCTCACTCTCACAAAAAAAACCACTCCTTTTCTTTGGCTTACCTGGGATTTCATTGCTAGCAACCGGTGCCGCCATCGGAATGCGGGGCCTCAACGAAGTCGAGGGGTTGACCGATGGAACAATTTCTCTTTCAGTGGGACCAGGGCTCACGGCAGCTTGGATCGGTATGCTTGGTACTTCACTTTGCTTTGCAGCTCTCGTACTCCATGGGGCACGTCGACTGATGCGGCGCCTGCTGGTTCAAGAGTTCGGTCTGGATTGAAATATATCCAAGAGGTCCTATAGGGACCTCTTTCACCCGAGCCCTTCAATATGAAATAACGATTCGATAGGGCGATGAGCAACCCCGATTCAGGAGGATATGAACCGTCAGCATCGGTTCTACTGGATGATGAGGGGGAGTCAGCCTTCACCCGTTTGCGGGGAATGTGGGTCGGGCTTTCCGACCGAATGGATTCAGCGGGTGAATTTGTCCACGATGCTGTCGAAAAACCAGTGCGTGGATTTTATGGTTCGCTACACAAATCCCCAGGTGCCGTCATCGTCATCCTGTTACTTGTCACTGGTTTTATTGGCCAATATTCGGTTGATTTTCAACACCAAATCAATGGCGATGTTGAAGTATATCTCCCAGATGGGGCCGAATCCAAGGAATTACTACTTGAAGTTCGTGAAGGTTGGTCAACTGACATCGTGATGCTCTACATTCATACAGATAATGCGATAGAAGGGGGGACTCGAGGAACTTGTGAGGAAATTGATGATTGTGAGTATAATGTGACCAGCGTCAATGTTCTGAATCAGTTGTCCTATCTTGAAGGTGATGATGACAGTAGTCAAGGCAATTATGCCCGTGGGTTGGATTGGGATAAAGAAGACCGAGGGCGGAATGACGGTGTTGTTTGGATACTGTCCCCAGCACAAATAATCAAAGAAGAAAACAGTGCTCAAAATCGATTTAGATGTGCAATGGAAGAGCATGGTGTTGCCGGATTCAATCTCCAAGACTGCCCCATCACAACGGCCAGTCCCAATGATGGCTACGTGATTCCTCAGGACCAAAATACCGTGAATGAAATGGTCGGAAATGCCGGCAATTTGATGGATTCCTTTGTTCGCGACACCAATGCCGATGGAATCTGGGATACCGCTGTTATCGTCATGGGTATTCGCTTCGAAATGGAAGGGACGCAAATCGATGCACGACCTGATCCGAAAGGTGATGTCGGCGAGACTATCAAGGACCACAAGGCATTCCTACTTTACACAGAGAAACTGGTTTACGATGAATCTGACAAGGAAATTTGTCCACTTTGTGAACGGAAATATGATGTGAAATTATCACCAATGTGGTATGAAAATGATGACACTGGTGAACAAGAATGGAGAACACCAGACAATGGTGTACGTCGTGCAATTACCATCACAGGCCTAACCCCTGTGCTGCATGATGTTTCAGAAGCAGTTTACGAACAACTCGAATACATGCTACCTTGGTCGCTTGCATTCGTAGCAGTTACCATGTTCATTCTACATCGTAATCCGAAGGTTCTGATCATCTGTGGGACACCGATTATCATGAGTTTGGCGGTGACCTTCGGCATTACCGTGATGGCAGACATTGAATTGACGCCGATGATTATTGCTGCCGGTCCTATTCTGATTGGACTCGGTGTCGACTATTCGTTACACCTCATCAATCGTATCGAGGAAGGACGGAATGAACGGTTGGAGCAAGCCGCTGAAGATGCATGGCGGAATCAGCGTGAAGGATTGCACTCAGAAGAGATTGACCCATGGGACCCCGATGTATACCTCAATGCCACAGTGGATGCTGTAATGACTACTGGGAATGCGATTTTCCTTTCAGCACTAACCACCATCGTCGGATTTAGTGTACTGGCTTGGCCATTCCTTGTCCCCATCAAGCCAATGCGAACTGTAGGCTTGACTCTCGTCCTTGGAATCGTCTGCACATTCTTCTTCTCGATGATTATGGTGCCTGTACTTGGTTGGGTCCTACGATATAGAAAGCGTGGATTAGAAACCGCTGACAAAGTATGGAAAAAAATTGGAAAGGTCCCTGTCGTTGGGTGGTGGGCTGTCATCCTCGTTGCCTTTGCAGTTAGTGGAGTAGGTATACTATTGATGGCAGATACAATGGGTGACGATATTACAGGTTCTTCTGATGAAGTCCCACCTGGCCTTGAGTCATACCAAACACTGGCGGAATACAGCCGAGTGTTTGAGGGCGGACAAACGAACATGTTCATCGTTGATGCAACATATCATACCGGAGAAAACGAAGCACCGATAAGAGATCTCGATGTACTTGATTCTATTTCGGCCATGGAAGATCAAATCGATGATGTACCTGAAACCACAACAGTGAGTTTGGTCACAATTCTCAGAGCTGTGCATGTTGATTTGGGAATTCCTGGTGTCCAGCCACAGAGTCTGTGGGAAATTCTACATGATGAGTGTTGGAATATTACCAAGGATCCTGACTTTAGTGACATTTTACACCCAGAGTGTTTACCCTACTTGGGCTCCAGCCAACCACAAATGGTGGACGTGGCTTTTGATACACTATCTGTCGAAATTCGTTCGATGTTGATGAATGAAGCAGGTGGATCAGACAGTGGCGAAACCCAAACTCTGGTGTATGTGAATCAACCTTACATCAATCTCAGAGATGCTGGCGCGTTGCGAGATGAAATCGATGGTTTACTCGCTGTTGGATTCCCTTCCCTTCCACAGGTTGAAGTCAGTGAATTGACTGGTGGATTGCCGCTTTCTTTGGACATAAATAAGGGGGTTCACGATGCGCAAAAAGATGCTACAATAATGACCATGTTTGTCCTGCTCTTTGTGATGGCAATTTTGTTCCGCTCATTCAGACTCGCATTCTTCACAATGACCGCGGTAGGGGTTGTTGTTTTGTGGCAACCGTTGCTCATGTATAGCGGCGATGTGAACGTGAACGTATTCACGGCCATGGTTTCGACCATTGTATTCGGTATTGGTGTCGATGATTCGATTCACATCATTGACCGAATTCGCGAAGAGAAAGAGACCCCGGCAGGCATTGTAAAAACAGTTTCCAGAACGGGACAAACCATTTTTGAGACCACTGCGACAACGTGTGCCGGATTGGGTGCTGGTCTCTTGGTTGATATCCCAGGATTGAGAAATTTCTTCGTGTTGATGATGCTTCTCATCACATTTGCCTTGTTGACCAGTTCAATTCTCCTACCTGCCATGCTGGTCGGTTGGCACACCCTCATGTTCTCCATCACTGGTAAAGGTGAATACCAAGATCTCGACATTGATGTTGTTGTAGCAAATAGCCCCACACTGGATGCTATTCTTGACTAGGAACCCTCTAACTTGTGCAGCGCCGTAGGCGCTGTCGCAAAGTTCAATTCTATGCACCCACTGCATTGTAGCATGGGTCGGCGATTTGTTCTCCTTTTGGTCGCCTCTCTTCTGACTGTTTCGTGGTCGATTTCCCTCCCACTTGGAACTGGAGAAGTACGAGGCCCAGAGGGGGGTTCAATTTTATTTGAGCAGAAAACATTCGCTTCAGATGAGCCACTGGAAGCAACCATTGGACTTTGGGGCTTGACGCTAGGTCGCAATTATGATCTTCATTGGATGGTCCATGGAACAAATGACTCGAGTTTGTTGGGACCAGCAACGATTGTGAGTTCAGGTGTCATTCAGTTCTTTGCCAACCAAAGCGCAATGCAGATTGAATTCAGTGAACATCACATCTCCAATGAGTCGATGATGTATATTCTTGAAATTGGATTGAATTCATCCAGTGGTTGGACTGACGTATCCGCAACGGCGCCATTTTCTGTATTCTGGAAATCCATGTCTCCGCAATACACAGATTTGTTTGTTTTTGGCGATAGTTTGTCAGATTCCGGGAATTCATACAGTGCGTTCGGAACCCCTGAAAGTCCACCATATTGGCAAGGCCGGTATTCCGATGGTAACAATTGGGCTGACTATACACAAGATTGGCTTGGCAATACCAATATCGCAGGTCGAGGTAGTGGTAGTGGAAACAACCGCGCATTTGGCGGTGCTGCAACCGGTGACGGTAAGACATTTTGGACCATTGATAACATTGGACTCCAAGTTGATGAATGGGATAATAATTTTAATTTGGGCGCAGGCGATGCTGTCGCCATCTGGGGTGGCGGTAATGATTTGCTAAACTACGGGGAAACGA
>JAPKEY010000045.1 GCA_028821815.1 Candidatus Poseidoniales archaeon
TGACACGGGATACAGAGGCCATTGAAAGCCTAAAAAATCCCATTAAAAAAGAAAATACAACCAACCCGTCCTTCGTTGGTTCATATACTACAGCACTCTAGCACGGTTTACAACATAAGGTGAAAATATGACAACCAAGAAGAAGACAACAAAGACCGAGACCATAACCGAAGATGACAAGGAGGTCGTTATCATAGACGCAGACGAACCCGAAATGACAGTGGAAGATCTTCCTGGCGTCGGGCCAGCTACTGCGGAGAAATTACGCGAAGCCGGATTCAATGAACTCCTGGCAATTGCTGTGATGACACCAAAATCTCTTGCTGACACCGCCGAACTTGGTGAAGCTGTTTCAGCAAAAATCATCGCTTCTGCGAAGAAACTAGCCAATATTGGTGGCTTCATATCAGGTAATGACTTACTAGAAAGACGCCGACAGGTGCTCAAGCTCAGCAGCGGTTCTGCTGCAATTGACGAATTGCTTGGTGGTGGTTTTGAAACACAAGCCATTTGCGAAGTTTACGGCGAATTCGGTAGTGGAAAAACCCAGGTTGGACACCAACTTGCAGTCAATTGCTTACTACCCAAGGAGCAAGGTGGCCTTGGTGGTGAAGTATTCTATATTGATACTGAAGATACCTTCCGTCCTGAGCGAATATCACAGATGGCACGAGGTGTCGGCATGGATCCCGAAATCGCTCTCGAACGCATACACGTTGCCCGTGCATACAATTCATCACACCAGATGCTTTTGGTCGATGAAATTCAGCGTGCTTCGAAGAACATTGATGTCAAACTCATCATCGTAGACTCGCTCATTGCGCACTTCCGTGCTGAATTCCTTGGACGGGGTATGTTGGCCGATCGCCAGCAGAAACTCAATCGTCACCTGAAGGAACTTAAGAAATTGGCAGACGTCAACAACGCGCTGGTTCTCGTGACCAATCAGGTCATGTCAAAACCAGATGCAATGTGGGGCGATCCAACCAAGCCAGTGGGTGGTCACGTCGTTGGTCACGCCTCGACCTTCCGCATATATCTCCGTAAATCTAAGGCCGGCTCGCGTATTGCACGGTTGATTGATTCACCCAAACTGCCGGAAGGCGAAGCCAAGTTCTTCGTCACGGCAGAAGGTCTGCGCGATTGAGCGTAGGTCTTGTGGCTCGATGGCACCGGGATCCGATCCCATTTCCTACCGGTGCCGTCGATGCTACCTTATGCTGGTAGTTTTGACAACTCTTCTCTTACAGCATCAATGAGTTCTTGCACGGTTGAGCGCCCCAAATCAAAACTCATGCCGCCCGCTTCGAATAAGTTTGGAAGTGGCCGGGATCCACCCAATCGCATGGCTGTAGCATAATTTTCAAGCGCTTTTTCGGGTTTATCTCTATATTGTAGCCACATTTGTAGCGCACCCAATTGTGCGATTCCATATTCAATATAGTAGAAGGGGTATGAGAACAGGTGTAGTTGCTTTTGCCAGCTAATATTTCTCCAATCTTCAAATCCAGACCAATCCAATATCGATCCGAATTTGTTTCCCAGTTCTAGCCACTTATCGTGCCTCTCTGTTCGTGAGTGTTCTGGATTTGTGTAAATCCAGTGTTGGAAGGCATCGATTGTTGCAATCCATGCAAGAATAGAAACAATTCCTTCGAGATGCTCGCGGACCGCTCGCTGAGTATCATTCTTCGAATAGAATTCATCGAGAAAATCATGGGTTAGCAACTCCATTGACATTGATGCTACTTCACAGAATTCTAATGGTGCACTGCGGTAATCAACCAGTGGCAAATCATCAGCATAGATTGAATGAAAGGCATGTCCAGCCTCGTGAACCATTGTTTCGAGGTCGCGCTGTAGTCCGGTTGCATTCATGAAAATGAATGGCTTTCGGCTGTGGTCTCGCTGTAATTGGTACCCCCCTGGCGCCTTGCCTTTGCGACTATCTAAATCGAGGCTTTCTCCATCCCGTAAACTGTCAAAGAAGCCACCGAGTTCAGGAGAGAGTCGATGGAACATTCGGCTTGTTCCTGCGACCATTTCGTCAACTTCAGTGAATGGTTTCAATGGTTCGCGGCCTTGCACATCATGGCCTAAATCCCACATCCTTAGGGATTGCAGATTCAAAGCTACCCGCCGCTCTTCGTCCACATCTCGCATCAGAGGGACACATATTGATTCTACAGCATCGTGAAATGCTTCACAATCTGCAGGTGTGTAATCGAATCTATGTTTAGCATCGAAGATGTAATCCCGATAATTTTCAAATCCTGAATTTTGCGCGACTTCCTGACGTAGAGCAATCATTTTTTCGTAGATATCATCAATTTCTTCCGAATTTTGAAACCTTCTTTCACCGACTGTTCTGTATGCACTTTCTCTAGTACCACGATCATTGACCTGCAGGTATTTCCCCATCTGTTGCATGGTTCGTTCTTCACCATCAAATTCAACAGTCATCGCACCACAAATTTCGTTGTAGCGTTGGCCTAATTTTGTGAGTTCGGTACCTAAGGGGATATTCTCTTCTCTGAACAGTGATAAATCCATTTTTGTGTCTCTAAGCAAGACATTGTATTCTTCAGAATCAAGTTGATCAGTATACGGGCTTTCAGCCAGTTTGCGATTTAGTAGGTCTCCCACTTTTGCCAATTCGGGTTCAACATTTTCAACAAAGTCAAGATAGGCTTGTTTAATCTCTTCATTCTCAGTATCACAAGTCATGTTGACATAGAGCATTGAACCGGTTTCTCCGACATACGCATCGAATCGACCCAATTCGAGTAACCACGTCTCAAGTTTTTCAGCTGAATCGGTGTCACGGTTCAGAAAATCTTGGTAATATGGCTCTAATTCTGACCAATTTGTTGCATCGAGCCCCTCGAAAGAAGCCATATATTCACCTCAAGGATTGTTTGTTCGGTTTCCTTGTGAGCGAACCGATTTGGGCCCGTCTGGTAATCCGTTCTCGTCCCGTGTAAGTTTTTGACACCGCCATACTTCAACCTCAGCTTCGACCTTTTCGATGATAGCCTCCATTTCGGGGTGTTCCGGATTGACACGTGCAGTCCAACAGGCTAAGCAAATTCGTTTGCTGTCTACATCGACAAAATTCATCGGTGTACACTGGATACCACAGTCAACGCATTTGCGCCAAGTATGATGCTTTGCCATGAATCGTGGCGGGACACCGAGGCCATAAGGCGTTTCGCTATCCTTTCTCTGTCACGCCGCATCTCAATTGAAATCGGCCAATGCGATATGAGCGAGGGCTGAACGATGAATTGAATCAATGTCCAATGATTGCGCATTCTCAATTTGTAATTCAAGACGTTGCACACTTTCTGCATGGGGAATCGGAGCATGGGGCAATAATTTCGCATCTAGAACACACATCAGACGATCAGCCTCACGATCCAGTGCCACCCGGTCAAGCTCCGGCCATTCGGTTTCACTGATTGGATTGGTTGGAAATTCAGGAAGATGAATTAGCCAAGCAGTTTGATCTCCATCTGTTAATCCAGCACGCTCAAAACCGATTCGGATTTGATGCGTCCCAGCAATCAATCGAATGTATTCAGCATCAAGTGCATTTGCACGCATGGTGGAATTGGTATGACGTGATGCAAGCCCAAGCCAAGCAGTCCACAATTGTGTTTCACTTACAGCCGCTGGGCCACCCAGTAGAAGCCACCGTTCATCATTCCGCCATTCGAGAAAAGATGCCACCAATTGGCTAGCATTTGTAACAGGATTGGAGAAAGTCAAGCCCCAGCAAGGGTACGGGGTGCGTGACATAGGTAGGGGGGGCAGCCCCTCCCTCATGAATCGGTCGGCCGTCGACTGCGTGTTTGGATTGCCCTGTCTGCTGCTTGCATTATGTTTTGCACCAATTGGGGACTCCACCCTCTTTCGTCAGCAAGTTTTTGAGCAGATTTTTTCGTAATTCCACAGATTTCCAATGGCGTTCTGTAGCCGTGATTCGCCAAAATCCTCGCTCGTACTCGCCCTACCCCTCTGATTGAAATTAGTGATAGAAGGTCCTCTCTACAGCCATTGGAAACCCGCTTACGCATCACATCGAGCATTTCTAGCAAATCGACATCTGCATTTCTCAATGAAGAATCAATTTCATCATCGTTTGCACAAATTTGCCGTGTCGCATTCATCAACCAATCAGCATGATCAACTCGGACTCGAAGGTCACCTGGAGCGACCCCTAATTCATTTTCAATTTCTCGTAGGGAATTTTCTTCAATCCACTGACTTAGTGTCCAAGCACTCTTGGCAAGGCTTTCAGCTTCAGGCATGTACCCAAGTGTATTGAGTTCATGGCCATCCAAAAGAATTTGATCAGACATAGCATCCACCTTCTGAGTCATCATTTGCATTTGTTTTCCTGTTGGCCAAAGTGGTGGGAAATCTGGTGTACATGTGACTAAATGCAGCAAAGCCCACGGGGAAATTGAGCGGTCTTCAATAACTCTGCAAAGAATTTTCCTCGCCTGTCGAAGCCCTTCCCGAAGGATGAGTCCAGACAATGGATCGAGGTATAATCGACTAACACGCTCACCGAACGCCGTAGCGGCATAAGTCATTGCAGGTGGGTCTGGGGTAACCTCTTCAGGTGGTGGATTTGCGAGGTCAACTGCTTTCTGAAATCCGATGACAGCAGGACGTTTCGGTCTCGGTTTCGGTTCTACATAATCTGAAATTTCGACACCTTCAATCGACTGTGCACTCTGTGCCCACATTGGCATATCATCATCCCATTCTTCATCCAATTCTGTTGGTTGTGTTTCAGCCAAGCGTTCAAGCACGGCGACATCCTCACCGGTTCGTTCAATGAATTGATGCGTTGCCAACCAAGCGATTATTTCATCGATACGGCTTTGTAACCAGTCATTTTCAACACCGTGTCCGAGGAATGTTTGCTGAAAGAACCGCCCCAAGGCATCACGATCTCGCTGACCTCCGGTTGCAATTGCAGCAAGAACATGAACTCTCATGGCTGGTTCCGCTGCGAGTTTAGATTCAACAGCCTCAGGATCTTGCTCAAAATATAGTTCAGCAATATCATCTGCGTGTTCTAAGTGCCTTGCAATCAGCCATGCATCGCCTACGTTGTCATAACGCGGTCTTCCGGCTCTACCAAGCATTTGGTGAACTTCCATTCTGGGCAATGGTCGACTCAGGCCATCTTCCCAGCGTGTTAAATCACGAACAATAACACGGCGCGCGGGTAGGTTGACACCAGCAGCAAGCGTTGGTGTTGCACAAATTGCAAACAATATTCTTTCTTTGAATGCGGTTTCGATAATCCGTCTTTGACTTGCGGTCAATCCAGCATGATGGAAAGCAACCCCGCCGCGCAGAGCATCAGCCAACCGTTCCCCCATCATCGTTGATTCTTCGCTGCCTTCAATCCCTCTGGCTACTTCGGAGAGCGCTGCCAAGCGTGCTTCAACATCGAGTCCGTTCGGCGCATCTTCAGGAGATTTCAACCAAGATTGCATTCGTTTGCACATCCAAGCACCAAGTTTTGTCGCACTACCTTCAGCATATCGTCGCGTTCCACGGAAAATCAGAATTTGTCCTGAATCCTCAATTGTCGATAGCAAAGCACTTCGTAAATCATCTCCTTCATCTGGAAGTTCGAATGGAGGTGGAAGGTCCAAATTTTCTTGGTCAGGACCTACCTGTAATCGTGGTTGCACCAAGCCATCACAAACAGTCCCATATCGGAGGGTGACTGGGCGCCAATCTGATTGTACACTTTTGGCATCTAACCAATCTGCCATCTCTTCAGCGTTACCCACTGTTGCCGATAACGCTAGAATTTGAGCCTCTGGACGTTCATGTTTAACCCGTGCTAAATTAACCTCCATCGTTGGACCACGACTTCGATCATGGATGAGGTGTATTTCATCGGCAACCACAATGCTCACCTGATTAAGGAAATCGTTTCGATTTCGCATCAGTGAATCGAATTTTTCACTAGTTGCAACGATAATGTCAGCTTCATCCAGAGAGACAGACTCTCCCGAACGATCACCAATTGCCATACCAATCGAGAGACCTAGAGCATCACCTGCCTCACGCAACTCTTCAACTTTTTCTGCAGCGAGGGCTTTGAGTGGAACCAGATAGAACGCACGACTCCCTGGTTGGTCGACCAGTAGTCGTTGGAGAATGGCCAGATAGGCGACCAAACTTTTTCCACTTGCAGTGGGGATGGCCAGTAGCAAATTTTGTCCCGAAAGTGCGATTGGAACAGCTTCAGCTTGTGGAGGGTGAAGGCGAGTAATACCCCAAACATCGACGAGCAGTTTCACGACATCAGGTGGGAGGCCGAGTTCTCGCACATCATCGACCATGAGTGATGACCAGCGTTCACCGCCCAAAAGGATACGGGTGTCAAGCCGCGGAAGTCTGAAGTGCTCCCGCAGTTTAAGCAGGCATGATGGCAAACACCGACGATGCCGAAAATGAGTTGGCATCCCGCCTTGCGCTGTTCGATGACGAACCGGATATTAATGACTGGTTCGAGGTCGCACTCGGTGCTGCAATGGTGACGATGGGGCTACATCAATTGTTCAATCCTGGCGGCCTTTTCGAGACCGGTGTCATGCAATGGCTCGGTGCTGCAGTCGTCTCAATGGGTTTTATTTTACTCGGTCATGGAATCAAGGACATGCTCCTGAAAGAAGTGCGCGCATCGATTGTTCGACTTGATATGGATGATGGAAGTGACAGTATCGATTACGGCTTGATACGAGACGTACTCCTGCACCCTGACAAGTATCAACAACTCCTTTATGAGGCCTATCAAATGGCCTACGAAGATGGTATCTTAACCGATGAAGAAATGACCGAATTGAGCGCCCTTGCTCGTGTGTTACAGGTTCCTGAACGAAGTGCGGCTCGAATGGCGACGCGTGCCGCAATCGAGTCCGCATTGAAGGATGATCATGTATCTGAGGCTGAACTTGACCTCATCGTCGGCGCCGCTCGCCCTCTCGGTCTAAGTGATGAACAACTGGCACGAATTGTCGAGGCACTCCGTGATCACAATCTCGATGCAGAAGAACGTGCCATGCTCGACGAAATGCTCGGCTCTATCCCTGATCAGGATGACGACAGTGATGGGGATGGAATTCCAGATGATCTTGAGAGTTATACCGAAGAAGAGTGATTACCACTGATTCAGTACTTCTTCGGCGAGTGCCAATCCTTTTTCACGTCGCTCTTTCTCAACAAATCCTGCACATACTAACACTACTAAGCCGAGTATTGCAACCCAGAAATCATGTGGGATAAGCCCGTTTGATGATTCGATCCCACCTGGGGAGATGAGGTCATTTGCATAGACCTCGTTGGAACGAATTGAGAGTTCCATGGCATCAATTCCACAATCACAAAATGAAACTGACAATAGTTCTGGCTTGACTGCTTCAGTCACATCATTCCAATCACTAGCAGTAACCGTGTCCGGACGACTGACCCATGCTGGGGAACTGAATGAACCCATACCTGGATCAGAAACCATTTGCCAGTCAATGTGCAATACATTCCCTCTTGGTTCTTCATCGACGATGAGCAGTGCTTCTAAGAGCAATAGATCAAGGGCGAGGAGTCGACCTGAACGCAGAATAAAACGTACTTCATTTTCCGCTGAAAGTCGACCATCATTCAATTTTCCAAATACCAACCTATCCAAATCGATCCCATCGAGTTCAGCAGCCTCAATTTGCCATCGTCCATCTCCAAGGGGATGTGTAGATTCAATTGTTAACATCAATTGCAATCTTTCTCCGGCAGCTACTCCCAAAAAGCCACCATACCATTGTGGACCGAATTCGCCTTCATCATCATTGATAACACCCTGATAAATACGCTCTAAACGTTGTTCTAAGAGTTCATCAAAGGTCATTTCACCTGGGTTTGGGGATTCGTTTGAAATGGAAACTGCAGGGGATATAATACCACCAAACAACAGCAATATGATTGCCATAGGGAGCATAAATCGTGGTAACCAAGGCGATGACAAAGGCATCAGATATCCCATGATTGCGACAAAGATACCGATACCAGCCACACCCATCGTGAAAACACCTGCACCAGAGGTGTCACTCGATTTATCCAATTGACCAACCTGCGAGGTCCCAGAATCCCAAGTTGCCTCTCCAGAGAATTCCTCAGGTGTTGTACTTCCTACTCCCAAAATAGATTGTGACCCAGTGAAACTATACGATTGGAAGTGATCATCCGCTCCCGTCCAACAAAGTGTGTGTTCACCATCCTCTGGCTCACTCCATCGATATTCGTTGACAACAATTTCCCCTTCATATCGGGTGCGAATTTCAGGTGTATCTTCCGAACGCCCTTGTTTATCCCAAAATTCTGGAACGGTGTGCGATTGTTCGACCTCAAGTGGTGTCACCTCCCATGCAACCGTAATTGTGAGTGTACTCAACTTTTCATCCACATCGAAGCGATAGCAATCGACATCACTTCCCATTAAGCCACCAAATGTGGTTGAACCGATGAGTGTAATCGAACGCGGCTCTGTGAGGCTGGTGGGCTCATCGACATTTGCCGCATCAACATCAATACTCCACTCAATGGGCAACTCAATGTTGGAATCTCCAGCGAGATGTAATTCCCACGTAACTGGTTGATTGATGTCAAATGAAATACGCAATAGAATTTGATCCAGAGGCGATAGAATACGCCCATTTGTGAGTTCCAATTCCTCATTTTCCAAAACATATGGGGCTTGATTACCTGGTGTTTCACTCGGCTCGGGAGCTGAAATCGTCCACGAATTTGTCGAGGGCCCTAAAATGAGTTCAATGTACAAATCAGGACGGGTCATTCCGACCCCATCCTCCTGAATTCTGAAATCAAAAATCATTGATTCCACCACATTGGGGAGCAGACTCACACTCGTTTGATCAGGAAGCATTGGGAATTCAAGTGTGATTGTAACCGGTTGGACCAAGTTTGCATCTCTTTCCTCTTTACTCAGCATTGTATCCCCAACCGCATCAGATGATAATGAACAATCATCATTTGCGCAAACGAGATTCAGCGTTTGATTTTCGGTTGACAAATCAGCAACCACAACAGGAGCCAGCGAGAGTAAGAATAGGGTCAGAGTGATGAGAGCCACTCTACAATTCATGGCCCGAGGCGGTGGCGCGGCTGTTTAGCCCTTCGGCCCATTCGCTTCGACTTTTACATCGACTAAAACAATTTGACATTCACGGCAGCGATATCTTCCTTTACCTCTGCGAGTACGCGGATGCTCTTTGGAGCACTGCGGGCATATCCAAAGCCATTTGGCAGCTCTTTTCCGCAGATGATTTCCAAACGATGACCCCATTTTTTTAGCTTCGAGATCAGGCCACAATGATTCAAGATTTCGAAAAGCCTTGTCGTGTCCAGTGAATCCTAATGCGTGCAGAAATTCATGATAGAGTAGGAATGCTGCATAACGTTGCCAATCATCGGTTAATGACACTGGATGAACATCGACACACCGAACATCAGTCGGTCCAGAAATTTCAGATTTTTTCACTCCTTTCTGGTATCGGCACACAGCATGGAGTCTGGTCGCATCTCTGCGAAGTCTTCCGAGAGGTATCTTTTGTAATTCATTCACTGGAAGCTGACTAAGTTGCGGTATTTGGTGCATGGTGTGAACCACATAACCAGCAAGTCTTACCAGTAGCTTCTCTTCATCCTCCATACCCCTTCCTCAACCTCGTCGTTCATCAACATGACCGAATATTTGGGCCTTTTAGGTTCACCACAACATATTCGGTCAACACCCGTTACGCTAACTGCCCATGGTGTCTAGTG
>JAPKEY010000236.1 GCA_028821815.1 Candidatus Poseidoniales archaeon
CAGGCCAACAATTGGAAGGCCGATCTAGTCGTTCATGCACACAGATGTGGTTCCAATCTCCATCACGCGCGTCATGCCAATGGGATTCAAAGTGAAGTAACCCCCCGAACGGTCGCATCAACACACCAATTTGCTCAGGATCATTGAGATCTATCTCATCGATGCGCTTTGCAACGACTTCAGCATATCGTGGCTGATAGTATACTGATACACGATATTGTGTACCCGAGAGTCCCTTCACTCTGATTGCGAAGGATGTTGCACCGTTGTTTGAAAATCGACGACTCTCGCCACCGATGTCAACAATGGCACTATGTTGTTTGATGGTTTCAACCAACATCTCAACAGAGTTGTTGTGTGGGGTCAATCCAGGGCAATAGAGCATCTGCTCCATCATGGCAAGTTCAGTAGAGTATTTTCCATTCATCATTCTATTCACGTCCTCATTATTGATGCCATGAGTGGCGGGTTGGCGGCCCCACCCGCCCAGCGGACGGATGGGTGCCTGTCATCTTGAAGCCTCAAAAGAGGCGGGTTTGTTCCGATAGAACAGGGTGTGTTCAGTAGCCACCAACGAGACTTGGCACAATGCGTACGCTTGAAACCGTGGAGAGGTTTGTCTCATCCATCTGGTCCGCTGAGACCATTGCATTGTCTGCAAAAATCCATGCGCCTGCGGAGTTCTCCTGAATGACCTCTGCCGTTTCAGCAGGGCTCATTAGAAGTTCTGTGTGCCCATTCCCGTCGGATAGCTGAACTTTGATCAAAGTGCTCATGCTAGTTCCTCCAGTTGTGGTACCTGGTCTACGAGCCCAGGGCCGGAATCACCGGCGTTGTGTATGGAATTGGTTGTCATTAGACGCCTTCCTCCTCTACACCTGACCAATCGTCTAGATTGGTTTGAAATCGATCTATGAGATGTTGCCAGATATTTTCTTCAGGCTCAGTATTTTCCTCTCGGCGTTGATTGTAGCGATTGCCAAGTGCGCGCTGCCATAGATGGTTGATGTTGCGATTGCGGTGCCGTACTACCGTGCCGAAGATATGGGGGTGCAATGTACTGATGCGCAATGCAGACTTCTGATCTTCGAACAAAGAGAGAACTAGACTGACCAAAATATCGCCAAATACAACAGAATTCGCACCTATGGGGTCGATGCAGATATGCATTCGTTGCTCTTCATGAATCCGTGTGACACGATAGAATGGAGGCCTGCGGACAGGTTCGATTTCGTACAAGTTGTTTGAACTACCCGTGACGCGAATGCCATCATCGAAAAAGTGGGCTCGGTCGCCGAGTTCTGAGACAACTTCCTGAATGAATGAGAATGAACGAGCCCATGCCTCCGAGTTTCGAAAGAAATAATCGGCCGTGGACCATTGAAGTATGATGGATATCAATCGGTCCTTAGGAATCTGGCCAAACGTACCAATCAAGAAGTGGGCTAGTTGTTCGCGCAACAGGGATGCCTGTGGAAAAATACTAACCCCCAAGGTTTCCAATGGCCGTAGAATTTCAGTGGTGGTTTCACTTCCAAGTTTATCGATATTGTAACCGTGGGTGAAAGGATTGCGCGTTTGATGAGATGGTGTCATTTGATGGAGGAGGCGTGACCAGTGACGATCGTCGACGGCGCCATGATATGGCAAGCCCATCTCATCGAATCCAAGGCTGCGGGTTTCTTCCGATGCGTGATACAGTTCAGCGGCCTGCTCCCTGATATCATCCATTTGATCATATCCCAGTGCTTCCAAAGCTGCGAGGGTTCGGCGAACAGAACGCGCGAAAAGCCGATGCCAGGGGAGGCAGACATCAACAAGCTGAACCGGTTCTGAAAATATGCATGTTACGAGCGGGCTTGTGACAGTTGGTACAACAAACCATTTGACGATTGTCTTCGGCTTCCAAGCGGGTGATTAATTCGGCTTTTCGGCCAGATATCCGGAGGTGTCGTTCACGCAGGACTTCGCGGAGTTCAGCGACTGTCCAATCCGTGTAATATCCCAC
>JAPKEY010000237.1 GCA_028821815.1 Candidatus Poseidoniales archaeon
GACGTTCGCATAGCCTGGCCATCGCGCTGGATTGCTAATCCAGTGGGTTTTACCCTCGGGAGTTCAAATCTCCCACGTCGCGCCATCATTCGAAGAAATCTTCAAGGTCATCTGCAAATTCATCTGCATCTGAAAAACGACGTGCGTGGGCTCGCTTTCGCTTGAGTTTGACTTTTTGTTCCTTGAATTTGTTAATCAACATTGGAACCATCAAGATATTCATTACACCTAATGCAATACATACGATTCCAGCTTGCTGGAATGCACCTGATGTCAAATCATTTTGAAGTCGGCCAT
The DNA here is from genome assembly GCA_028821815.1 of Candidatus Poseidoniales archaeon. Classification (GTDB taxonomy): domain Archaea; phylum Thermoplasmatota; class Poseidoniia; order Poseidoniales; family Thalassarchaeaceae; genus MGIIb-P. The sequence goes on from JAPKEY010000237.1 coordinate 298, forward strand.
CCCATGGATAAGTGCAAGAACCATCTTCAATCAGTGCATCGGGATTGTGATTTTCTGCAGAAGGATCTCTGCAACCCTCAATTGGCGGCTGATTATGAGGGTAATCCCAGAACATATCGTCCACCTCAATTTCGACTGCGTTACCATTCCTGACAAGATAATCGCTGTTATCAACTAAATCGAATGGGATGAGGACATAGTAGTAAAATTGCTCTACCTTAATTGATTCACGGAGGCCACTTTCAGTTTCATTGAACCATACTGTTTCACCTGGGTTGCCTTGCAATCCGATTTGCAGTGGCTCCATGAAAGTAACACTGGGTAGAATGACTTGGGAACGGTAGAGATTCCAAGTGAGGGGGCCCTCGTCATCGACTTCCGGCCAGGTCCAACTTACATGAACAGAATGTCGCTTAGAATTATTGTCGAAGGATGTAATTGCAGCCATGTCTTCAACAATGGTTTCCGGATTGGAATTGTCAACACATACTTCGCTGACCACCATGCGCTCATCGGCTGGATTCCATACACCATTGGATACATTTCCAAACCGCCAATCAATCAAACCTGCTCGTGTATGTGACATCACAAGATAAGACAAGCAAGTTCCTTGCTCCCAGAAGTTGGGATCTTGCCATGATTCAGCGTCTCCTGCTACATCGGTGACAGCGTAGCCGCCGGTCGATGAACTGAAATGAGTTGCAGAATCATAGGGGAATATGAAGCGGAATACGTCCTTTCTGAAAATTCGCCAACCACCGAAATATGGGTTGTCATGATCTCCTTCATTGTCCCATGTAATTTTTACTTGGCCATCTTTTTGGAGAACCATTGTTAGATTTGCAGGATTTACTTCAACCGGATTTAATTCCCCAATAATCATGAAAGAACCCCCGTTATTCTCAGTCGCCATCAACCGAAGAGAACCATTATTGATGACTGTATAACTTTCTGAGCCGCTCAATTCGTTTGTGATAGTGTCATCCCAACTAGATAGACGTAACAACTCTACAGTTGATTGATCGATTGAGGGGGGAAGGAATTGATCTAAATCAAGCCAGGCTTCAATGCTGTCAACATTGATGTCAACACCGTATGGTGAATCCATGGTTAGGTTAAACAAAACCAGAGGTTCCTTGCCTTTATTGTATGCAGCCGGATAAAAAACGCCAGGAGGTGGTAACTGCGGCTCATCAAACACAAGTTCCATGGAATATGTCGAGATTGCAACACCCCCGGTAACATGTGGCATCGATTGAAGATCAACACGATTGAGAATGCGGATGGGTTGGGTCGCAATCTCTAGGTTTCCAACTTCATCGGTCACATAGAGTGTCAGTACCCACTCCCCCATGGGCAGTGTGATATTCGTGACTGGGCCATAACCCAAAATTTCCATGAAATTCATTCTCCATGTGTAATTCAATGGCATCGGTGCCTGTGGGTCAACTGCAGCATCAGCGAGAATATTCTCTCCAGTTTCATAGACATCAGTGGAACCAGGGTTCGCAATCGTTGGGTTTATGGCTCCAAAGTCAACGATGATGGCCTGCTCAAACCAATTGTCACTTGGGAGTGCATCGATGTGACCATCAGTGGTTGTGATCGAGACATTGAGGGTGTAAAGACCGGTGGAAGCAAAATCAAAATCACAATTGGTTTCTTCGCCAGGAGTTAGTGTTACATCACAAGTATAAGGGCCGGC
>JAPKEY010000046.1 GCA_028821815.1 Candidatus Poseidoniales archaeon
AAATTGCAGACAACGGTTCATGAAGGTCCACTCTGTCCAATGGCCATGAGCGGCCGCGTAATGTCACATCTAAATCGTGCAGATACTGATTTTTTGCTATTCAGCACCAATGTATGCCCGTATTGCACCAAAGCCAAGCGAATACTGGATGGCCGGAAATTATCTTGGAAAGATGTCAATGTTCAGAATGACAGAGAGTTGAGAATGGAAGTTGTCGCAATGACTGGTCATCGAACCGTCCCAGTCATTTTCGATATCCGTGGTGATGAGCCAGTGTTTGTCGGTGGCTCAGATAACTTGGAAGAATATCTCTAGATTCAAATCTAAAAATCACAATTACAGGAACTGCTCAAACCTCCAAAACCACCGCTTGAGTCCCACCATCAGCCCGGTTCCGATTAAACCCCAATACTTGACTAGAATATAGAGTACGACCAAAATAACAACGAACGCCGAACACAACAACAAACTGACTTCACTTCCTCCAACTTCTGTCATCGAACCTGTATTTTCATCATCTGTTGGTTCCCAGTCCCACCAAACCATAGTCGCGACAATATCGAGTCCCGTTTGAAGACCTGATTCGACATTGTTTCTTCCACCTGCCATTGTATTGATGGTGGCTACAGAATCGGTTTGGGCATGCTTTGGGGTCTGCTCACAGGAGTCTCCTTCTTCGAGAATGTACTGATGCTGCCCACGGATCCAAGTCGCCGTGTGATTGTGCATGATGAAGTTGTAGTGATCAGAATTCCCTTTTGTATCATCGATGACACGAACCCATTCTTCCGGGTGTGAAAGGTTGGTATTGATGTCTTTTAGATGACCTTGGAACAATTCAGCGTTTGCTTGCATTTCCTCTGTGACTTCCAATCCTTGGTCTTCGTAATAGGACCAATCCTCAACCGGGGATGTGAACATGTAAAGTGTCCAATAATCTTCGTCGCAGCCGGACAACTGACTGACCAATGGTGTTGGTACTGGCCAATTCAAAGCAAACATGTCGAGATTGACGTAGGTCACCGTAACGTGGTCTGGAATTTGTTCTTCCACAAAGTGTAAACTTCCCTTCCCACCCCCTTCTGGACTGTTACTGCCTTGCCATTCTTCGTAATCCCACCAAGCCAATTTCAAGGTGTGTTTTGGCGTCCCATTCCATTCGGAAAAGGTTCGAGCTAATTCGAGCAATGACCCTGAACCAGTGCCATCATCATACGCACCACTGCTACTGCAAGTCGGATATGTCTGACCAATGAGAGGTGGAGGTGAGTAACAGATTGCATCATGGTGTGCACCAATCACCATCCATTCATTTTCCAGTGTACCATTGATGGTAACGACAATGTTCTCACAATTTTCACAGACCTGAGTTGTGAATGGTTGCCGTTCGACGTCATACCCCATCGATTCAAGTTCACTGGCGATCCAGTTGCGTGAATTTTCATTGGCAGTAGTATCAATTCGCCGGTATCCAAATTGCGTCATGGAGACCATATTATCGTACGCAGCACTCCCTTCAGGCCATGCTGGTGGGGCTTCGATTTGAACTTCAGTAGTCTCGATATCACCTGGTAAACTCACTGCCAGAAGCATGATGAGAATGAACAGCGCAGAGCGCTGTGACCTACGAGACATCGTCCCAGCGACACACAGTGTTCATCTTGAGGCTTCGCCTCAAGCGCGCGCGCTCGTGCGAGGGTGAACCTGAAGGTCGTGGTGCGCTTCGGCAATGCATGGGCGACTGGGTTGTACCCGAATCACGAACTCAGCCAGTCAATCGAGGAGAATCACTTCGAGTGGAGATGGAATCGAAAATCGATTCCAAAATCGCTGCTTGGTGGCTCACTCAAGCTTCTTGGATGGTGCGATTTCAGAATGGCCCGCTCGTTCTCATTGATCCTTGGTGGCGTGATTTGTTTGCCGGTGATCGTTGGGGTAAACTTCTCGGTGAATTTCCACTTGAACCTGAAGAACATCCCGAGCCTGATTTGATCTTATGCACCCACTGGCACGATGACCACATTTGTCCTGAATCTATACCCCGATTGGCTGCCTATTTCCCCTCTGTAAAATTCGTTGTTCCAAACCGTTCGGTGGACCTGTTTACTGGATGGGGGATTTCAGCGAGTCGTATTATTCCAATGATGGGCTCCGATTCGACTACCATTGAGGATATACAAATTCACGCGATTCCTGCTGCTCACGAAGAATTAGATATCGATGAAAATGGCGCGTGGTACCTTGGATACGTACTCAATTTTATCGGGTCTACAGTCCTGCACATGGGAGATAGTCGCCCGTACCCCGGTTGGCATACAGCCTTCCAAGAGGCTGCGAAACAATACGACTTGGTTTTTGCTTGCATCAATGGTAATGACAACCTCCGACATGATGAGGCTGTAGATTTAGCACTCGCTCTAGAACCCAAGTTGATCGTGCCGATGCATTATGGGATGGATCCGGGGAATACGGTAGATCCACAAATTTTCGCGGATGAAATTCGTGTACGTGCACCAAAGCAATCCTATGTCATCCCGGAGGTAGGGGGGCGAATCCTCATCGATTGAAAATCGTTTGAGCGTATTTGTACCCTACAGGTAGACCCACATCAACATATGTCGTTTTTACAAAGGATGCATGGAGATTTCGGGTTGAAGCTAATTTCCGCAAGGCGGCTACCTCATCCATTTCAGCTAGATCCCAGAATGCTTGGGTCCAAATCGCTCTACCTGTAATTCTGTATTCACCCTGTGGAAATGGCACATGTGGATTTTTATCGGATATTTCGAGTATGTAACCATCCTCGAATTTTGTAATCCGCCCTGTATCGCAGAGATGGTTTACCCATGGCGATTCTGTTTGGACAACTGCAAGTATACAGTCGCCTCGAAATTCGTCACATAATATCGCAGATGGATTCGTTTCTGGAAACAGTACATCTGGAAGTGCGACCAAACAAGGTGAATTTCCAGAAAGGATTCTGGCACATCGAACGGCATCAACCAAGCCCTTTGGTTCCTCTTGGTGAACAATTTGAACGCCTCGATTCTTCAATGCAGCATCAATGGCTGGCTTGTTCGGCGAAGAAACAACAACAATTTGTTCAATTCCTGCGGCTTCAATCTCTTGGATGGTTCTTTCAAGCATTGTAATACCATCTATTTCGATAAGTTCCTTGCAGCCCAGTACTGCGTTTTCATTCATTCGAGTACCAAGTCCGGCGGCTGGGATGATAGCCCAGATTGTACCACTCACCTCCGCCATGAATCCCGCTTGACGTCTACGGAATTAAGATACCCATGAACCAGAGTCGAGCACCATGCGACGAGGTGCTGAGGCCATCTTCTGTTCCATTCCTGCAAGGATTGGACTTCTTGGCAATCCCTCGGATGGATACAATGGCCAGTGCATTTCTGCACTCGCCCGCAATTGGCGGGCACGCTGTGTTCTGACACCGCATGAGAATCGTTGGGATTTTTCCCTCAACATTTCTTGCGGTGATGAAACATTGGAATGTAAATCGCTTTCAGATTTGGCTGAAAATCCACCTGAATTAGGTGAAGATGGTATTTCCCGTCTTGTTTTAGGTGCATTAATCCACTTTCAAGAGGACTGTGTAGCCAGTGGTCTTGCCATTGAAGCGAGTGGTTTCCAACTTGAACTTGATACCGACATTCCACGACAGGTGGGACTCGCTGGTTCTTCAGCTGTGATTACTGCAGTGATTCGATGTTTGCTGACCCACCATGGTCTAGGAACTGCCTTACCACCTCATGCGGTTGCGGACATGGTTCTCAAAGTTGAAACAAATCGACTCAATATTCATGGCGGTTTACAAGATCGACTTCCGCAAGCCTACAATCGAATGCTTCACATGGATTTCCGCGAGGAACTGATGGTCCGTCGAGGTTGGGGCGCTTATTCGCACATGGAAGAATCCCTTCTACCCAAAATGTGGTTGGCACATGGAGGTGTGGGCCAAGAATCGGGTAAAGTTCATGCTGATATGCCCCGACGTTGGGCGGAACAAGAACCGGTCATGGTCCGGATTATCAGCGAACTCGCATGGTGTGCACATCGTGGGAAGGAAGCACTTGTTGGGGGAGATATGGGTTCACTTTCTGTCGAAATCAATCGTAATTTCGATCTGCGTACCGAACTTTTCGGTGAAGCGGCACTCGGTGAAAATCTCACTATGGTTAATTTGGCCCGCAGTCTTGGTTCCTGTGCCAAACAACCAGGTTCAGGAGGTGCCATCATCGGGCTAATTCCTGACGACGACTTCATGGAGCGCGCTGCTCCGGCCTTTGCTGAGCACGGCTGGAAACTCGTGACTCTGGAGATGTAGGGATGCCCGACAATCGAATGCGAATTGCCTATGTTCATGATTCGCCGTTACACAAGAGTCTCACCACAGATTATCGTGACCCAAGTCGTTTGGTAAGCCTCGGTTTTACTGACGTGGTCATCTCAGATCAGATGAGTGGTCGTCTGTATGGAATCACACCTGAATTGGTCCAGAGAATCGATTCGGCGATTGATGCTGGATTGAATGTTTGGCTCATGGACGACCTCTTCACTTTGCCCTCTGGTTCCGATGCTGGTTGTCCTGGACGTGAAGATAGTTGGGAACTCACAGCTGCCTCCATTCGGGATGTTATTGAATTGGTTCCACAGATTCGTGGTCTTGTATTTCGATATGGGGAGACGTTTGAGAGCACTAATTCAACCTTGAAGCGAGTTGATATTCTTCGATGTCAATGTATTGATTGCTCGTCGATGGATGGAATTACTCGACGACGTAAGGTAGTCGAACTTCTCGAATCAGTGGTTTGCCGGGAGATGGGCAAGCGATGTATTTTGAGACTTTGGGATCTTTCGGAAGAAGGTGTACATGCAAATCGAATGCTACAGTCAAAAGTACTGAAAAAATGGGCTGGAGATCCTCGATTCTTTGTTTCAGTAAAGCACACTCTCACTGATTATTGGCGTCACCAACCATGGAATCCATCGATTGCTGAAGATGGCCCTGCTCGATTGATTGAATTTCAATGCGAACGCGAATACGAATTCATCGGTATGGTGCCCAATTGGATGGGTCCTGAATGGAGTCAGGGCCCCATCGAATGTGGGGAGCGTGGCTGGACGGGTATCGCTAATGTGCGACCCAAGGATTGGGCTGGGAGTTGGATCATTCCACTAGGGGGTGGTTGGTCCAATCGCCATGCTTCCAGTGAACTTTGGGCGGATATGAATCTACATACAATTCTCTCATTGACTACTGATCCGGATCGAGATGTGGGTGAAATTTTATCTGAATGGATATCTCAAAATGATCTACCTCAAGAATCCAAGCAACTGTTCGAGAAAAGTTCTGAACTGATTTTACGACTGCGTTACCTCGATGTTTGGCGTATCATTGCCAATCAACGCTGGATGCCTTCGGAAAATTGGTATAGGGATGATAAATTCGTGCCGGGTGCATGTGCAAAAATTGCCAACACGGTTGTTGAAGAAGACATGGCTGAATTATTACGCTCAGAGCGTGTGTTGGCGACAGCAATGGCTCGAAATCAGTTGATGGAGGCTGAAAAATTACCAAATTGCCGGCACTCAGAATTCATATTATCCTCCTACCGATGGGCTCTAGAATTTGCTGAATGGACTGAAGAAACTTGGAACCAATTGCTAGAGGCAGCTCCGCTAACTAGGGCGGAATCCAAAGCACTCCTTCTCCGCCGTATCGATAACAATCCCCTGGCACCTTTGTCCGTGATGGATTAAGGCATACGGCCTCTTCGGAGTGCCATGGAGCATCTCTTGTTCGCGCGACTTTGGGAAGAGGTCGACTTCGATGATCACCCCCACAGTGGTGGACATGGACCCGAGCCTGAAGGTGAACTCACTGTGACTTGCACTGGCGACAGCATTTGTGTACAAGATACACGATTTTCATTTCTCATCGGTGCAGGGGATGGTGCCGATTCGATTCATCGTTGGACCACTCACAGTGTACAGATGAACGACGGTCCTGCGAGAATGGGTGTACATCGGTGGTCGATTTCCCCTTCCTGTCTATCTGCTGAACTTTCCAACTGGTTGATTGAAAAAATTGGTGAACCCAAGCACCAGCCTGGAAAATCCGTGGCCCAACATCGCGAGTTACTAGACCAAATTAGAAATCGCCTCTCACCCATACTGTCAGAATGGACTTGGCATCTTGAGATTGACAACAAAGCAGATCGAATGGGCTGGTATGTTCGCGCTCCGAATTCATGGCGTAGTCTATTCACAATTTTTGTTGGTCTCGGTTGGAATCAAAATTTTCCACCTCGTGGTTTTCTCTTATTTGAAAGAGCACCACCCGGCGAGCTTGATCGAGAAGATGAGGATGAACCCAACCGCTTAGATGGGCTCCGAACGGTGGCCCTCTGCAATGCCTCAAGAGGTGCACTCTCTCTACTTGCAGGCGATATGATGTGGGCAGCAGAAGCCCGTCCTTTGGCGTTGGGATTGCCTGGTGATGTCGAACTCTGGCCACCATCTATGGGTCGATGGCCATTACTCCATGCACGTTCAGAATCTATCGAAGATGTGGCCGAGTGGGCGGTCGTGATCGTGGATGCGCTTCAACCAGCGATTTCCACTCTATCGGCCACAATTGAAGGACTCAGCTGGCATTGATGACCAAACCATCGTCATCATAGTCCCAATCAAGAATATCCCAGCCTGCAGCTTCGCAAGCCGCAATCACTGCATCCTGTCGTTGTGGGCCTGAAAGAAGGGCGACGCATCCGCCACCACCTGCACCCAATGCTTTCCATGCTGCAATGTCTTTACGTTCAAGGAGTGGTTCGACAGTTTCTCGAAAGGGGTCATGAAGAGACAAGTCAAGTGCATCAACACCTTTGCACACATCATGTAGTGCTTCAACAACCAAATTCCGTCTATCTTGATCAAGGCCTTGTGCCATCTTTCTCGCTGCCAATCGAATGGTCATGAGTCCCTCTATGACACCTTCATCCTTGGATGCATATTTTTCCCAAATGGCATCGTGTAAATCTCCACTGACGTGTGGTATTCCTGTATTTGCGACAATCAGATGTTTTTGTAACCAAAATCTGGCACTTCGTGGTGGATCAAACGGCATTTCTTCGACAGCATCCCCGATGAACATCAGGTGATTGAATCCACCGTGTTTTGCAGCCCATTGGTCCTGTCTGCCACCAGTATTACCGAGTAGTGCCTCAAACTGGTATGCTGCTTCTTCTGCGTTGTCAGCACCGTTGATTGCGGCCATCAATGCGACATTAATGGCCCCGGTAGTCCCTAAACCCGAACCGATGGGTGCATCACAACGATAGTTCACCGAAAGCCGCCCATCACCATCAATTTCCAATGATGCATGGGCGTGAATATTGATGGCAACGTTGACGACTTCTCCCCCAACTTCGTGTGTATAGGGTGGGACATCCGTCCACCCCCCCGCCAAGTCTAGTCGCACCGGAGCACGGGCTTCTACACGCTTCATGTGACACGCCGAAGGGCCGCGCTCCCTTCATCCCTCCGACAGATGTGCAATTGCATCTTCGATGATTGCCCTAGAGCGTTGTAGAATCAGTCTCCGCCATTTTAGTGACTGGGGGTTGAATGCATTGAGCATTTTGCGTCTCTCATTGCTCTTCAATAGGCGTAGGGGGGGTTTTCCACCCCATTGTGTGAGTCGATTTTCGGCGCGTGCCAATTTGAGTAGTGGAATCGGTTTGATAGTACCAAATTCTTGAGTGATATTTGTCCATTCTTTGTCAGGAAATCTGGCTTTGATACCCGCTTGAATCCCCCCCCTAATCTTGTATGCCACACCTTTGGCGGGATCTAACGGTTGAATTCGTGGCCCATATCGTGCCTTCAATGCCACATCATCAATACCTTCTGCGACCAACAATGAATCGACCCCAAATGGTCCAAGCCCCGTGTGAAAATCAATCCAGATAATCTGCTTTACATTTGACAACTTTCGTTCACACCAATCAATGAAATTCTGACTAGATTCTGCTAATTGAGTACCGCCATATTGTAGTGATGTTGGCCGTGTATACTGTCCTTCTTGAACCGCTTGCTTTGCATTTGGAAAACCCAACCAAAATGCGTGCCATGCCGCTCGTATCGTGTAGTACTCTCTACCCTTTTTCATGCTTGTAGGATTCAGTAGAGGATCTAAGCGAGCATAGTTTTCCGGCTCACCTTCATAATCCTCACCAGGGGGTAAGAAATTCCTATTCAGATCTGCATTGTCCTCATTGACTCTTCGTAACCACGCCATTCCCCAAGGGTTGATTGCGTGTGCAAATACAATTGCACAGTCATCAGGCAATGACAATTCTTGGGATTTGAATCCCTCCAGAATCCACATGGAAGCAGCGGAACCGGGAAACCCTTCCACCCCGTGAACACCAGATGTGTGGAGGATTAATTTCGTCGCATTTTTGGGCCCAATCCAAAGAAAATCAGTTGATAACGTTTCATCATGTGGTCCTTTCTTTGAAATTGGTAAAGTTTCAATTTCAATATCCATATCCTCTGCACGGTCCAATAATCGTTGCCTTGCCGTCACATATTCTGTGGCGAAGCAACGTTGGATATCCGCATCATTTGGCATGTCATTGCCTCAGTTGAAGCGCCATGTACCAATTGTCTTGGCATTGAGTTTTGCGGGCCAACCCGATTTACTGATTCGTGGTTTGGTTGTTTCATTTTCAAGCAAGTCACATCCACGGACATTGAAGAGTGGCAAATCGGTCTCTATCCTTCCTTCCCAAACCTCATTCGTTGGATTGTAGAGGCGAACCACGTTTCCATTTCCGTTTGCAGCTGGTTTCAGGCAAGCAATGATAGGTGTTGGGCCAGTTCCAACAAGTCGAATTGATTGCAATTTTTGACCACGTGATCCTTCCGTACAAACCTCATCAAATTCCCCATCCAGTTGTGGTTTTGGTAGGGCTGAGATAATGCTTGCTTGACATGCGTAGGTCTCTGCAATTTGGTGAATATTCGCTTCTGCCCATGAATCCTCGTAGGCCATGATAGCCCAACGTGTGCAGTGTGTCCCTTTGCATTGAGCCCCCGGTGCTTCGAATACGGGGCCAGCCCGATTTCGACGACTGGCAAACCCATCTCTGCTGAGGTGCCCAGTTGCTCGCAATAGTGTTACGGCGAGGGTTGTTCCATCTTCACCAGTTATCGCTTCGTATTCATTTGAACCTGGACAGAATAGTGCCACTCCTCCGCTTTTTTCTTCCACCATCAACATGTCACTGAAGTGGTGAGTTGGAACATGTGGCTGTTCCCAATCTGGTAGATGTGGCCAATTGGCTGGGCGTTCAACAATATCGAAGGCAGCTCCAGCATGCACTTTCTTCGCGTCAACACCTGTGGGTACATGCAATCTCAAGCGATGATCTTCGCAGGTATTGTTGGTCCATGTTTCAATTTCGACCATTGCATGCCCACTTCGTAAGGTAATGTAGTGATCAATGGTATTCCACTCCATTTCTTCGCTGCGCTTTTGGGTGGCATTGTCGAACCGAAGGGGCAGGGCCCAAGCGATGTGAAGGCGAATGGTCGCCGTCCAATCGTCTTGTTGCTCAATTGTAAGATAGACTTGCCGATTCGCCTCATCTTTGTCGGCAAATCGCTCATCAGTTGCCAAGATGCGCTTTGACATTTTTGAACCACGGCCTGCTG
>JAPKEY010000047.1 GCA_028821815.1 Candidatus Poseidoniales archaeon
TTGCACACATCATAATGTGTATCGTTGTACAATCTTGATCACCTCTCAGCCCCCAGCTCGGCTGGGGACCGCACTTCCCTCGGCTGCGTCTTATCGGATGGAATCCGTCATCGCACGAATGCTCTGGTCCCAACGCCGTGACTAGACGCAGCGTCCCGCCGACCGCCCTTTAGTATTTGAACGTGACGAGTTGCCTAAGCCAATGAAATGAGGGACTGCGCCTCATTCCGCTCCAAAGAATTCGCGGAGAACCGGATGCATTTCCATCGCCTGCTCCTTCTGGATTTGTTCATAGGTTCGAAGGATAATTCCGACAGCCAAAAGCAAACCTGTTCCTGTCGCATTTCCGACCGTACCCAATAGATCTGCACCAGCTGCTAAAAGACCCACAAACGCACCTGAAAACAGGGTTACGGGGGGAATGTAACGCATCAAAATCCTTTCAAGAACCTTTGGATTTTTACGGAATCCTGGAATTTGCATGCCGGTATTCTCGATCTGCTTGGCAACATCCTTGGGGCCCATGTTGGTGGTTTCAATCCAAAACTTCGCGAACATCATCGAACCTAGTGTCATCACAGTCACGTAGGTGATCACGTGCAGAACGACTTGCCATAGGCTATGCCCATAGGGGTCAGGAGACTGATTTAGCAATGGCATCAGCCAATCACCTACTCCATTTACCATCGATGCATACCAAGCGAAACCGTCGGTTGCTTGGGTCTGACCAATGTCATAGGAACCGAGATATTCTGCGATCGACCACGAACCCTGGGACCCTAATATCGGAACCGTGGACATGGTTGGATGACTCCAGAATAGAAGGGTGAACATATTCAGGTTGGCTAGCAATGCAGCCATCAAAATCACAGGAATGTTACTCGCATAGACCAATCGAATTGGGTACTGTCCACGATGTCCACGGACCTTCCCGTGAGTCAATGGCAACTCAAGTTTACTACTCTCAGCATAAGCCACAACGAGGAACACGATTACGCTGGAAAAGAGGGCAACGACAGCGTTCGGGTGGGCGGCATCACCCAATAATATTGATTCGAAACCGTTAGCTGAAACCATCTCTGAAAAGGAAGCGGTTCGCAATGTATAGAAGATCATCGGCAGGGTTCCAGCTGGTGGGTTTTCCAAAGCAAATGAACCACCATTGACCGCCAATGGTGAGAGTGTTCCAACGAAGGTTGATTGGGCCACACCAGCAGCGATGAACAGAGAAATACCGGAACCAATACCCCACTTGCTAACCATCTCATCGAGAAGGAACACAAGCAGCGAACCAATGAACAATTGGCCAACGATAATTGCATTGGCCCAACCTTGTCCGAATTGACCGACCAATTCGAGATCTGCTTCGAGGAATCCGTATACTTGAGGAATTGATTCAACGGGAATCATGATGAGAACCAAAATCTTCTGAATACCTTGGTACAACTGCTTGTCATCGCTATCACCAAGATCTAGTTTGATAATCTTGGCACCTGCGAATAATTGCATAATAATCGAACCTGTAACAATGGGTCCGATACCCAGGTGCATAATCGAACCAGACGCACCGGCCATGATGGCACGGAAGCTGCTAAACACGTCGATGGTAGCCGATGATAGACCCCAAATCATGACGTTAGTCATGGCGAAGTAAATGATGAGAACGAATGTTGTGGTCCACAACTTCGAGTTGAACCGAACGTGGCCCTCAGGCTTGGAAATTGAGGGGTAAACGTCGACCAATCGTTTGAGACCAAAGAGGCGACTGCTCTCTTCGCCCGTATACAATAGACAGGTGAGACATAGACCAGCCATCAATCCCATCAGTACGATACCGACCAAGAGATAGCCGACTAACGCTGTATCTACCCAGCCCCAATATGCACAACCTAAGAAGAAAGCTACCCCAATTCCAGGCTTTAGACCACGACCTACATACTTGATGTCCTGAATATTTTCAGGTAAATCAGTTGATGTCCCCCAAATGATGAATCCAACGAATGGGATAGACAAAGTAGTCGCGTATAGCGAGCGCATCTGATCTTCTTGATTTGTCCCGAACAGTTCATCCCACTGCCAATACAGCAAGGCGCCCCAATAAATTGCAGAAATAATCAGAATGCCGGGGACGTTGGGTCTGCGGACCATTTTTTTCGCCTCCTTCTACTGTGATCATTCATTTGGAAATGGATTACTCCTCTTCCCATTCGCCGGATTCTTCGATTGTTACGGATCCACCTGCAGCTTCGACCTTCGTCACTGCGTTTGCACTCACATGCTCTACAGTAACGTGAATTGCAGATTTGATTTGACCTGAGCCAAGCAACTTGTCGATTCCGTGCTCAGACAAATCGATGCTGTCACCGTCCCCAACAAGGTTTTCCAAAGCGCTGACATTACAGGTTGTGTGTCGAGTGTGTAGACTTGGATTGTTCATATCTCGATTGAATCCATGCATACCCCAATGACCCGGCATATACTTGATTCGAGTCATGACCTTGTGCTTGTTGAGACCAGCATTTCCACGGCCACCGCGCTTACCTGCACCACGACCGGCTTTCTTTCCACGACCGTGGTAGCGAGAACCACGGAATTTATTCGTACGGGATACCATATTGTTCACCTCACATCATGCGGGCAGCAAGTGCTTCAATCGCCTCGCCTCTAAAGCCGAGTGCACCACCTACTGTGAAGTGGCGCTTGACGCCGCCCCACCCTTTGCTGCCTCGGGGTGGGTGCAAGCGGAAGACGCGCTTGAGCGTCTCCATGTCCTTGACGGTTGCATCGCCGCTGGCAATGGCCTTGGCAAGTGCATTGATCGTCTTGTAATCTGAAAATTCCTTAACCGCAGCATCGGTCACAGGTTTGTCACCAATTAGTCGGCCTCGGTCACGGATGAGACCAGCGATAGCATCTGCTGAAATCTCGCCCCATGTCACGAAATCCTTGACTTTGTGGAGCATTCCAGCGTAAGTTTCGGATTCTGGGATGAGAACTGCATGGTTGACACGTGTCAAATTGAGATGTTCCATGGTTTCACGGATTTTACGCTCAACTGTACGATCACTTCGAACGCGAATTACAAGCCAAGTCATTCAATTACACGCCCCTTTACGATGTTCAGTGTTTCTTGATCACGCTGAGTGATACGGTGCGCATTCAACTGCTTGAGAGCATTGAAGGTTGCCTTTGCGAAATTAATGGTGGTTCGAGTCTGTCCCTTTGAGCGGGACCAAACATCAGTTACACCGGCCAGTGTCAGAACCTTGCGGCCAGTAGCACCGATGACCAGACCCTTGCCTGTGGGGGCCGGGAGAAGAGTAATTCGAGTTGAACCCGCACGACCTGTGACCTTGAATGGTACACTGGTTCCAGCACCTCGGCCAGATTCCCATGAGCCGTTACCACGCTGAATTTGAATAATATTTATCTTTGCATTGATGATTGCTTTGTGGATTGTAGCAGCAACTTCCTTGCCCTTGCAAATTGCCAAGCCGACGTAGCCATCCTTGTTTCCAACACAAGCCATGACATTGAATCGAACACGTCGACCGCTGTCAGTCATACGCTGGATCATGTTGACATTGATGATATCATCCTCAAGTCCTGGAAGTAATGCGTCGACAATTTCGACTTCTCGAATTGGCATCCCTGTTGCGAACGCATCATCGATTGTGATGATCTGTCCACTCTGTACCATACGTCCCAATCGGGTCTTTGGAGTCCAGTTTCGCAATTGCTCCATAGGATCCGGACCTACACCTCGGCGGCGACGAGGGGCGTTTTCACTTTCTTCGGGTTGAGCCCATGCAGCTGCAATTCCCGGTGCTTGCGGCGTATTTTCTTCATCACTCATCTTAGTTCGCCTCCTCAATTGCGGTCTTTGTCTTCTCGACTGCGCCCGCGATACTCTTGTCGATGTGTGCTCCTGAGATACGCTCATCGCTTGGGAAAATTTCCTCACTGTGTGGAACATGTAGTCCTCCATCCACCATGCCTTTCAAGGCTGCGAAAACACGGCTTCCTGCTGTGGATGCGGCGAGACCGATGTCGAGAACTGCCTCTTCATGTCCGGCCTTCTGAACCTGCTTTGCAAGTGCATAGCCGGTGCAGTAAGCTGCGGGGACGGTTTTTGTTGAAGCCTTGGAGGGCCATGCGTACTTTCCTCGTAGAGATGAACCATCAGCGGCGGAAATGACTTGATCACCCTCGTACTCATAACCTACCAGTTGACAGATTACTTGCGTATTTGTCACCCGAACGACTGCACGAGGTGTGCCACCTCGCAGCAACTTCAGACGGCGATGATAATCAGTTTGCCCTGTAGAACGACGCTTGTATCGACGTCTCTGACGTTTGCCGTGTGCCATTATTCATCACCTCCGAGTGAAATTCCATCAATTACCATGTTCGCCTTCATATGAGCGATTGAACGATATGAGCCACCCTTGGCCTTGCGGTAATAGTAACGGTATTTGCTGGCTTCAAGTGTGCCATCCTCTCGCATACTATGCAAAGTTCGACGCTGGCTTCGAATGGTACGCATCCAGCGGTTCTTCTTGGGCAGGCGAGCACGAGCACTACCTTTCCGTGTACCGTGACCACGACGACGACCCTTGGCTCGCTGTTCAGCGATTTTACGAGCTCGAACGCGGCTAGTGCCTTGAATCGGACGGGCCTTAATCAGCCCCTCCTCAATCAATTCACGGATATCGGATTTCTGAACTGCACCCGTGACCTGATCAACATAACGTGGATCGACCCATATGCGGTTAACACCGCACTTCAAAATCTGTGCAGCCATCTTCTTTTGATTCGTAACTTGCATCAGATACCCCTCCTACGGTTAAGGACACGAATGCCCAATTCATCTGCACGCTCGTGAATGAGTACGCGCTTTCGGCCACCGACTGTGCCACCTACACGGGCTGCCTGAACTGCGGGGTCGATACCATCCAAATCTTCGGGACGGTGGACGAGTACTTCTTGGAATCCGGATGGATGTAGATTGCGGACTGATGCCACCTTGCCATATCCAACACGGGCCATAGGACTGCGATACTTGAGGTTACGACGTTGGCTGGATTGCATACCGGTCGGCTTTCGCCATCCAGTTTTAGATAGACGTTGGTAACGGAACCATTCCTGTCGACGGAACTTCGGCTGTACCTTCTTCTGTCCCTTGCGAACTTCCAAAGCGGCCTTGGTTTCCTCATCGAGACTTGGCTTCTGCTTGGCTACGTGGAAGTATTCTTCCTCTTCTTCATCCCAATCCTCGTCATCCAAGTCATCGAAATCATCGTCATCTTCTTTGACATCTACTTCGATATCTTCTTCGATATCTTCTTCGATGACATCATCGTGGGTCTCGGCCTCTTCGAGACGAGAGATGAGGTCAGCCTTCTTTCCAGACACTGGCAAGCTTGCTTCCTTCAAGAGAACCTTGAGTTCGGCAACGGTCATGTCACTATATTCGCTCATTCCCATTCCTCCTATGCCTTCTCGACGATATACACGCCATCTTGGAACACTCGACGATCTCGGCCACGGATGCGGCACGCACGCTCGATGTTCGCACTGGTCTGTCCGACCTTCTCTTTGTCGACACCGGTGACCACAACTTCGGTCTTGTTCTCGACCTTGACTGTGACATCAGCAGGTGACCAAGGCAATTCTGCCTTTCTTGGAACACGTTCTCCAAAGAGATTGTTGATTTTGAGTACGGAACCTTCGACCTTGAGCGTCATTGGGAAGTGAGAATACACTGCCTTCAACCGATACTCAAAGCCCACTGAAAGCCCCTTGTTCATATTGCGGAGATGTGCTGCCCAGGTGCCTGCAAGTGCCTTATCCTTTCGACGTGGGAGGTCACAGAAAACCTCTGGGTTTCCATCGTTCATCGTCACACTGATACGTGGATTAATGAATTCACGTGAGATTGATTTCCCATCCTTGGATAGGGTGATCATGCCATCCGAAATAGCACAACCGATACCTTCGGAGAGTTCGATGATATGTTTGATGTGATCTAGTTTAACCATTCATCTCACCTCAATAGACGTAGGCCAGTAAACGGCCACCGATTTTCTTGTCTTTCGCATCATAGTGATGCATGACACCATCATTGGTGGTCATGATCAACAGACCGAAGTCACGTGCTGGAAGATAACGAGATTCCCACTTATCGTATTCAGCACGCTTGACACTGTGTCGAGGCTTAATCACGCCACAGCGGTTAATCGCACCGATGAGTTCGACGCGGAAAGCGTCACCTCGACCATTGGAAATACGTTCAAATTCGCCAACATAGCCTGACATTTGCATAATCTTCAGCATATTGTCAAGGAGTTTGCTTGCTGGAGCGAGAGAGACCTCGTAATGTCCAGCTTGTTCTGCATTATACATTCGCACAAAGGCGTCACTTAAGGGATCAAATTGCATCTCTTCACCACCTCAACTAAATTTCTTGAAGCCAATCTGGGGGGCTACGTCCCGGAAACACTGGCGACACAATCGGAGTCCGTGTCGGCGAATCATTCCACGTTTGCGACCGCAACGGCGGCAACCAACGGTTCGTCCTATACTCTCTCCATGATCTCTTGCCATGCTTCACTCCTCCACTACTGTAAGGCCAAATCGACCTTGGAACCATTCGAGACTCTCCTCTCTAGATACACGATGTGATTGACCAACACGCGCCTTTCGACGACGTCGGCGACTGACACGGTGACCTGGGCGTTCGAGCACGACGTTCACGTCCATTCCGAAGATACCAATTTCAGGGTCATACTTCATCTCAGGGAAGTCAGTATAATCTCGAATGCCAAAGGAAAGATTCCCTGAAGCATCCCAGTTGTAAGCGGGCAATGTGTTCTCACGACACCAGAAAGCATCCTTGAGGAACTTGTCAACGTGCTCGGCACCACGCAGTGTAACCTTGCAACCGATTGGGGAACCTTCACGAGTGCCCAAATCTCGGTTGGTCTTCTTGGATAGAGTACGCACCGGTTTAAGGCCTGAAAGCAAGCCGAGTACACGCTCTGCGAGAAGTAGACGGTTTCCACCTTCACCAACACCGATGTTCACGGTCACCTTGGTAATCCGAGGTGTTTGCATGGGGCTATCCATCTCACTCATACGTTCACCTCATCCAAAGGTAGACTGGCATCACCGACCACGAAAACGTGGTCAACGATGGTTCCAAAGTCATCGAAGAGAACTTCATTATTCTTGCTTGAACGCTTGACAGCATATTCACTCATTGCTGCTGTGCTGCCAATGTGACTTCCACCAATTAGGTAACAGTTTGCACCGGATTCAAATTTGTGGTGTTTCTTGACCTTCTGTGTATCGACATCAAGAACCAAAGAATCCATCGTATTGTATTTGTTTGCATCATCAATCAAAATATTACGACCATCATGCAGGTTGAGCTGTGTGGTACCACCCTTGATTGTGGTCTTTCCATCGACACGACACAACTTGAGTTTAGCGTCCTTTGCTGAAATTGATGCGTAGCGGAGTTTACCGTTCTTGTCCAATACACAGCGATAGTGCTCATCACCAACCGTCAGGACATCCATGATACCTACACCTCGGCGCATGTCTGTTGTCACACGACCATCGACCAGGATTCTGCGGGTTGCAAGGGCACGCTTGGCTTCACGCATTGACTGAGCAACTCCGAGAATGTCTCGGAGAACAACGCCTAGGGCCATACACCGTTCGATGGGGTGGCCACTCGGGCGAGGGCGAGAAATCCAGATATCGGTCTTGCGCGTCAATGGCCAACTTCGTGGCATTGCCAATCGCTTCATATGGCTTGAACTCATTCGTCATCGCCTCCATTTAGAGATTGTAGTTTCTTCAAGCGAATCGGATCACTGTCATCAACCTTGATGACAACGACATTGGAAGAGTGTACTGGAACACCCTCTTCCTTCCCATCAGCCTTTGAGTGAGTCAATCCTTCGACAAAAATGTTGCCTGCACCTGTATCTATTCCGGCAACCTTTGCACGAAGTCCTGATTTTCCTCGTGCTTCTCCGTGACGCTTGCCCTTCTCACCCTTCTGTGAATTGGGGTGTCCAAAGTCACCGCGGTGAATTTCAACTTCATCGCCGACACGAATCGTAACATTTCGAATATTGTTGTAGTTTGGATCTAGGCATCGTGCGCGTAGACGCTTTCGCTGTGTGTGCAGAGATGCGTTTGCGGCAGTCTTTCGCTGCTTGTTTGGGGACTTACTGACCATTTCACTTCACCTCACACGATTTGCTTCGCCGTTGCGGCGATTCGGGGCCAGCGCTCTGCGGCTTCGCGGCTCACAGGTCCCTTGATGTCCGAGCCGCGAACTTCTCCGCGCTCGTTTACAATGACACAAGCATTGTCTTCAAATTGGACCCAAGTTCCATCTGAGCGACGGAATGGGCGCCTTTGTCGGACGATGACTGCGTGGAAAATTTGTCGGCGTGTTTCAGGAGTGCCCTTCTTGACTGTCACAACAATCAAGTCGCCTACACCACCAGCTGGATACCGACGGGCGGTTCCACCCATGTTGAGAACTGAAATCAATTGGACAACCTTTGCGCCAGTGTTGTCTACACACTGAATACGTGCCGCAGTTGGCAGACCACGGGTGACCTTCGATGAAATCCCTCTCATTCACTCGCCTCCGTTTCAATGACACAAAATGTGATTGTCTTGGACAGTGGTCTGCATTCCATAATCCGAACACTGTCGCCTACATTGACTTCACCAATGCAGGATGGAAGATGGGCCGCATAGCGACGTGTGCGCTTCTCATAGCGCTCGAACTTCGGCATATACCGTATGTGTTCTCGCTCGACAATAATCGACTTCGTCATTCCAATCTTGGAAATGGTTCCTTCGATAATCTGGCCGCGTAGTCGTAGGGATCCATGGAATGGGCAATTGTCATCGCCATCCCATTCGCCTGTCGGCTCGTTGATGTCTACTCCGATATCTCTCATCTTCAGTTCCTCCGGTAGTTGCGGTGAATTCGATCTTCGGGGCGCTGACACACCATTGCACCCTGAATGAGGTCATCCTCATTGTCTAAATTGAACTTGATGACGTTCTTTGCGAGAGTCTTGGTCACGCCGCCCACGTCTAGAGCGATGGTGCGGCGTGTTTCGCCGACCACGGTTCCCGACAATCCAACCAAGTTGGAATCGGTAGAGGCCTTCACCGTCAGGTTTCGGGCCAGGAATGGCATGTGGATGCTGTCACTCATTCAGCGCACCTCCACTTGGTATCCGTTCTTCTTCAGAATTTGGGCTGCACGCTTCTTGTGCTCACCCTGGAGTTCAATCGTTCGACCCTTGACGGTTCCACCGCTTGCGCAGGCACCTTTCAGAATCTTGGCGAGTTGGTTGATATCAATCGCTGTATCATCGATACCTTCTACAATCGTGACCATTTTTCCATACCTCCTTCTTACTGTACTGATTATTGCTTTCTGTTGTTCCTTTGCGATTTCTTGACAAATACATAGTTCATCGGGGAGTCCACACAGATTGCAAATTGCGGCCATTCAGTGATCACTCCTTATTATCATTCATTTTTGTCAATAGGCGTGCAATCGACCGGCGGGTCGATTTGTATGCACCCAAGTTGGAAGCGGAGCCACCAAGCGCTTGTTGTGCGCGCAACTGGAGCAATTCTTCACGGAGTTCAATCAAACGTGATTGACG
>JAPKEY010000238.1 GCA_028821815.1 Candidatus Poseidoniales archaeon
GCGGAGAGGGCAAGACATGCGCCTCGAGAACCAGTTTCATCATCTGAAAAAACCAGCCCCTCTTTTCGAAGACGTTTCAATTCCGCAGAGGTGTGTGGCAATCGAAGATTGGTTGAAGATGAAATTTGTGTAACGGTTGCGCGTCCTTCGGATAAACGCTCCAGAATTCGTCGTCGCACCCCACTCCTGATGCGCTTCACGGGTAATGGGGTAAGCTTCTGTTGTTCTTCTTCGGTGTCAGTATCATCAGTCATATCAAATCCGACCTGTGACACTATCTGAAGCGTTCTCAGGGGGGGCTAGCATATGATTCTACTTCAAACCTCCTATTTGTTACATTTACTTACGTATTTCCACTGGAATATATCACTCCACCCAATTGGAAGTGGGGATTCCCCTACTTACTGTGCGTTTTTCCGTATCTTTACGTAACTAAATTGAAAATGTCGCCGTTACGGTTATATGAACGACAGCAATCGCTCGCTACAGACGGCATGGACGCCCACACCGGAAGCAGAGTGTCGCACGGGAAAATACATTGAAAAAGGAGGATTAGAAATGAAGACAGTAAGAATTCGAGAAAAAATCAAGGCATTCCTGGCAGAACGACCACGCAATACAGCAGAAATTCTAGAACACATCAATAGCACAATGCGACATGGTACAACCAGCCAGCAGTTGGGTAATGTTCTCAGCAAAGACAAGGATATTGTCAAGGTCGGATACATCAAGCGCTCCGGTATTCTATCCGGTGGATATGACATCTGTGAGTGGGCAACCCGTATCTGGGTCTCCGACAACTACCCTGAGTGGGATGGCGAAGGACCCATCCTCATGGATCGCGACCGACGCTAATCCTGATTACAACAGCCGAACACTAGGGTTTTGGCCCCAAGGTGGTGTGGTGTTTACCCCCCCATCTCCCACCTAGAGTAGTCTGGGTTATCCAGTCCATCTTAGAATGGAATTAAGATTCAAGACTGATATCCCAATCTCCACTTCGAGCAAGTGAATTCATCTTGGCGCGATGTGCAAAGGCAGCTTGGCTCGCTTCCGGGCCAGCGTCTGCCCAAGCCTTGAGAGCCGCAGCCTGCAGTGCACGTCCATAGGAATAGGATAGTTGCCAAGGGTGGTCAATATCCATGGCGTTCATCAAATTGAGGTGGTCAGTCGCATCCTCATCAGATTGGCCCCCCGACAGAAATACAACGCCGCCTAGCCCAGTCCCTGCACAGTGGCTGGTCAAGCAATCGACAGTCATGCGAGCCACTTCTTCTGGGCTCAACTGATTGGGGGAATCTTTGCCAGCAATAATCATGTTTGGTTTTAGAAGAGCGCCCGGCAAATGGACGTCGTAGTGATTGCAGCAATATTCCCAAGTCTGAATAAGAATTCGAGCGGTTGCACTCAAACAATCTTGCGCTGTATGGTTTCCATCCATCAGAACTTCCGGTTCGATGATTGGTACGAGGCCGGCATCCTGACAGATGCGGGCATATTGAGCCAAAGCATCCGCATTTGCACGCATGCATTCATCGCTAGGCAAACCGTCTCCAATTTTGATGACGGCGCGCCATTTGGCAAACCGGGCACCCATCCCATAGTACTCAGTGCAACGTGTAGCCAAATCAGCCCACTCGGGTTCGGATTCAATACCTTTAGTCGTTTTCTCACCTGGGCAACCGTCAAGATCTATTGTCCCTGTATCAACTTTGATTCCTGGAATGATACCTCGGGAAGTTAGGTATTCAGGGATGCTTGTTCCGTCATCCATGTTCTGCCGAATGGTTTCATCATAGAGAATTACTCCACTAATGGCATCCTCACAACTAGGAGTTGCGAAGAGGTTTGCCCGGTATGCACGCCGAGCTTCTGCACTTGATTCAAGGCCGACGCCTTCAAGACGATTTGACATTGTTCCATTGCTCTCATCCGCTGCAAGAATTCCCTTACCGGGTG
>JAPKEY010000048.1 GCA_028821815.1 Candidatus Poseidoniales archaeon
GGACGAATAACTGATGCTGCGTCCATTTCCGTTGTTGAAAAGAGACAAATCCCCTGCGCCAGGGCGGCCCTCCTGAATCCACTGGACATCGTGCTGTCCGAATAACTGCTGATCTTCGGGGGTTCCCGCATGGTAAGCTTCGGGATTGCCCCAGCGATACAGAATATCTCCACCCTTGCCGGAATCCCCACCCGAATGACTCGCAGCTTCCTCTGTTGTCGTACTGTGGTCGATGATGTATATCTCATTCGTATTCTTACAAGATAGGGCGATTTGATCTAATATCTGATTGTAATCAATGCCATTGCAATGCATCCAGTCACTCTTGTATTTGTTCGGACCGCTCGCATCGGCGAAGTTGACATCCAAAAGTTCAGGATGATCGGCGACGACACCATAGTTGTCTTTGGTTGAATCAAAATCCTGAATTAAATGGTCCCAGATATGCCATTCCCATACGACTGTACCTTGGTCTGTTCCAGACGGTTCAACTTCGATGATATGATCGGGCCAAAGGGCATTTTGGCTCATCTTATCGGGATCCCGACCTGCATCATGGGATTCAGTCTCGCTCTTGTATTCCCATGCAATCATTAGTAAATTACCATTTGGAAGTGGTTCGATATCGTGGTGACTTCGTCTTGAATCTCCAACATAGTACCATTCCCATTCCATTTGGCTGTTCCATGATAATCGCTCGACTTTTCCTGCGATTCCTCCGCCACTGAATGAGCCACCTCCATCTGTACCCATGCTGGCGGTTCGCAGCAAATCTCCATCCTCAAGTAAGTATGCAGAGAGGCCAGGTCTCAATCCACTCGAAGAGGTCCAAGAATGAACTTCCCGTCCATGTGTGTCGATGAGATAGGTACTTGCAGAAGATATTGGAGAAAATAGTGTATAATCCTCATTTACACGATTATCACAGTAAATCAATCCAACAGTCCAAGTTAAGTTTCGATTGGCATTACAAGTTGGTTCCACAATCTCAGGTGAGCCATCTGCCATTGTGCTGGGTGTTACAATACACAGTAGAGATATTACCATCAGTAACGAAAGTGATGCCGCAGTAATTGGACGGCCCATGTTCATTCGGAAACGGTCCTCATATTCAATCAATCTTCATTGAAGATTGGAGTCTCATCAAGGTGGAAAAAGAGATTAACTACCCACCAAGAAATTAGGTCAAATGACTCACAAAGGTTCGCCTGACCTGTACCATTATCACTCACCATCCAATCGACCATGGTCTCCAATGTGTCACATGTAGCATGGTAGCAGTCATAGCCGCCGGTGATTGCACCAAAGTCCATTGAGACGACATCGAGTTGATCGGCAAATCGTTCGTAGTCACTCCTTCCCCTCTGTGATTCGTGTACTGAAATCGTGTTTGGATGTGTGTGATCATGGTCCTTCATTGCAGCATAACCTTCTGAAAAATAGAGATCCCGGCCATTCCTTAGGGTCTCGGCAATATCATTATTGTTTGAGCCAAGCCATTCGGTGAGGTGAATCATATCCCATTGTTCCCCCAATTGATCATCTGTATCGGGTATGATGTCGATGACAAGTGTGTAATCCCCAGGGAAATTCACACCTGCACTGTCGATGTTCAGATAATTCGTAATCAGTACACCGCTAGG
Source organism: Candidatus Poseidoniales archaeon (assembly GCA_028821815.1). Taxonomy (GTDB): domain Archaea; phylum Thermoplasmatota; class Poseidoniia; order Poseidoniales; family Thalassarchaeaceae; genus MGIIb-P. The sequence goes on from JAPKEY010000048.1 coordinate 1,644, forward strand.
GATGTTATCGATCCAGCTGTCAACACCGTTGTACCCATTCTCCTCATTGGACCAGAAGCAAACGACGAGGGTGCGACGATGATCGAATTGCGCCAATCCACTTGCTGCTTCCAATATCATTGCCACGCCAGCACCGTTGTCATGCGCACCGATATGTGTCCCCCCACCCGGGCCACTGCCAATCTCTGCAATGTCAAGATGTGCACCTATGACAAGCCACTCATCTGGGTAGACTGTACCTTCCTTATACCCGCATACATTGACTGCAAAAGGTGAACTGGAAGATTCATATCGATGGATTTGGGCATCCAACCCCATCGAAGACATCTGATTTCGAAGAAAACCAAGTGCTCTCTCATAAGCCATATCTCGCAAAAGGAAAGGACCCCAGCGTTCATTGTATCCTGATTGTGAATCTGTAAATGCCTCCATCCATTCATAGACAGAATATCCATCGATCAAACCTGTACTATGATTGGCCCCCTCATCGGGTGAAACTCCAGATTGTGGATTGCGGAAAACCGGATGTTCAAGGTATTCGTAATCAGAACCATATTCACTAGAATTAAACCATTCACTCCAACTTTGGTTTGTAGCGCGTAGGGACCAAATCTCCTGCCCAACCTCTCCAATGAGAAAATGGGCAGAAGGGATATTTGAGGGGGTTAGCATCTGCAAGGATTGACTACCTTTGGTTTCGAATTGAAGTGTGGTACCATTGGTCACAAAACCGGTGTCGGGTTCAATTACAAAATATGGAATGTGTACACTCATCGCTCGTTTGGCAGTGAATTCAACAAATTGGAACTGCGCACCTGCAAGGAACTCTGGTTCAACCTGTAGATCTGAAGCAGCGGGTTTGGGTTCATCCGAACCCATACATCCAGCAAAGGAGGGGAGCATCAACAAAGCGACGAAGACTGTCAACCACTGACGCCGCATCGCACCTGACTAGAGGGTTCCCTATCTTGAACTATGGTGGACGCTGGGGGATTTGAACCCCCGGCCTCTTGGTTGCAAACCAAGCGATCTTCCAGCTGATCTAAGCGCCCAGTGGGCCACTCGAATCGGCTATGCTTCTTCAGTTCGACGGTGCTTCGCCCAACTGTACGAGCAGTGCTTCGAGGATTCGCAAGAGGCCACGAAGAGTCACTTCGGAAACACCTGCAACCGCACAAACTTCCGATTGTGTACGTGGGTGACCACGGCCCTGTGCTGCCTTGTACAACATGACACCAGCTACACCTGCTGGTTTCTTGCCCTGCCATTCCATGGATTCACTTACGCGAGCCCACAGATAGTTGGCTTCGCCAAGTACGGGTGCAGGCAAACCGAGGTCACTGTGGAACTTGTCAAGATACTCACCAGGTCCTGTGACGTGGTGCGCGTTAAGTTTGCGTGCCACCAAACGAATAGTTCGCTTGAGTTCCTTCACACCCATTTCGCCAGTCATGTCAAAGGATTCGGCAATCTCTTCGATTTTACGTGGCAAACGAGCTTGGCGTGCAGCGATGTAAACACAAGCGGCAGAAACACCACGGATGCTACGACCTGTCACAATACCTTGTTCTGCGGCATGGCGGTAGAGGCGAGCAGTTTCCTCAACCAAAGCGGGAGGAAGGTTACCTCGGTCACGGATGAACTGCATGGCCTTTGTGAGGTTGCGCGCGCGCGAGGAACGGGTCTTGCTTCGTTCGTCAATCAATACACGACGTCGCCAGTGCTTGGCATTGCTTCCCTTGATTCCATGGCGTTGTGCTCCAGCACCTGAAATGTCACTGCGTGCGATGGTTGTATTGAGACCCTTGTCAGAAAGTGATTCACGAGATGGTGCACCCACTCGTGAGCGATCAGCACCATCGGAATAGTTGGTCCACTCGGCACCAAGGTCGATGGCGTTCTCCTCTACAACAGTTCCACAGGACGCACAAACGGTCTCGCCACGGATTTCGTCCTCGTCCCACTCTGTTTCTCCACACTCTGTACAAGGAGTGGTTTGTCCGACAGTACGACGCTGGGACGGACGCCCTGCGCCAACTGGGGACTTTCGTGTATTCTTCTTCTTGCTATCTGATTCTGCTCGCTCTTCGCTCATACTAATCAACCTCGGGTTAACATCTGTACGCTGTAGTATTTAAACACTTCGTTTTAATACCGCTTGTTGGGTGCCAGAGCAATCCACCATTCATCCGATTTTTTACCTGCATCAGCACCCACTCTTCGTACGTAAGATAAGATAGGGGATTCCGGACTTAAAATGATCGCATGATTGCATCAATAGTCAGACCATATTTGGGATTTACATCGTGGGCAGGTTCATGGATGGTCTGCAATGCGCCATCATCATGCCTGCCACGGTAGTGCTCGGTGCACAGTGGGGTGACGAAGGGAAAGGGAAGATGGTTGACCAGCTTGCCAGTGAAGTCAGTTGGGTCGCTAGATTCCAAGGTGGTAACAATGCAGGGCATACGATTGTCATCGGCGATCGTACCCTAAAGTTGAACCATCTACCCAGTGGTATCACCTATCCTGAATGTCAACTTGTTCTCGGCGATGGCATGGTAATCGACCCATGGACATTGGAGAAAGAACTCCAAGATTGGTATGCATTCGGAGCAGAAAGACCCGAGGGTGTGCGCCTTTGGATTAGCGAACGAGCTCATGTCAACCTCCCCTTCCATCGAAGAATAGATGGTACGGATACAAAGATTGGGACCACCAAACGAGGTATCGGCCCCTGCTATGGTGACAAAATTGAGCGAGTAGGTGTACGGTTCTGTGACATCCCCTCTCGAATGGCAGATTCTGAGTGGTTGAGTTATACCGCTGAAAGAATGAATGCGAGACTCGATCTGTTTGGAATCAAAGATACTGTGCCCTCGGCGGATGACCCAGTTGGGTGGAATACCATCTCTCGACAAGCGAGTCTACATGGAGAGGTAACCCCTCAATCTCTAGCTCTTGACCTTTCATGGATTTGGCAACGCTTTGGCCATGCGGTTGCACCGACTGGCTTGATGCTTGACATGGCCCTGAAGCAGGGTGAAAATATTCTACTAGAAGGTGCTCAAGGTTGTCTACTGGACATCGACCAGGGGACTTTTCCCTTCGTGACTTCTTCGGTGACCAGCCGTGGTAATGCGACACATGGAGCAGGCATCCATCCAGGCCATGTTGAGAAAACATACGGGGTTGTCAAAGCATATACTACGCGCGTGGGGGAAGGTCCCTTCCCTACCGAACTGTATGATGGAAAGGAAATGTCTGACGCTGATGGGAAACACATGGCCGATGTTGGCCATGAATTTGGAACGACAACTGGACGACCTCGACGTTGTGGATGGCTTGACCTTACAGTCCTACGTCATGCGCATCGGATGAATGGGTTCGATGGTGTGACCCTGACCAAACTCGATGTGCTGGGAGGAATTTCCGAGCTCAAAATCTGTGTTGGGTATACCATCGATGGTGAACCATGTCATGAAGTCCCAGCAGACATTGGACGTCTCGCAAAATGCGAACCCGTGTACGAATCTGTTCCAGGATTTGAGGCACTCTCACTCAGTGAATGGTTGAATATTGCTCGTACGGCTGCACGCGACGGGGCTGGATTTTCAGCTTTACCTGAAAATGCGCAAGCCTATGTCGATAAAATCGAGCGGCTCTTGGGTTTCCCTATCATCAGCGTTGGTGTTGGCCCTGATCGTGAAGCGACCATTGAGCGAAAGTGAGAATCGACGGTGTCAAGTAGGAGTGCTAGGTAGTGATTGTCATGGGCTTCAAATCTAAGGCACGCAAAGCCAGAAAAGGTACTGGTGACGATGATGGTCGTAAGCGTCGAAGCAAGGATTTGGGAGATGGAGAAAAATCCTGTGCAATCAAAGATTGCAAGAATTGGGCTGACAAGAGCCATGGTGGCCGTAGTATTGCTTTCGATAATCTTGCTGATGTTTGGGAAGATTCTGAATTGGTTGGCGAAAGTCGGCGACTTGCAATCTGCAAGCCCTGCTATCGACATTTCAAGAAAGAGAAGAAGGATGATGAAAGCCAAACTTGGTAATCAACGTAGCCTTCTTTGCTTGAATTCATTGATGTTGAATCTGGCAATGTTGACAAGTTCCATCGCAATTTTGTATCCAAAGTATAGAAGAAACACCCAGATGATATAGCCCCACCATTCCACGATATCATCTCCTCAATTGTTCTCAAATGACCATGCGGGTTCGGGTGTCAACCAGTGACAGGTTTCAGCTGGTTTGGGCCAACCCATCGGTAATGTCCCATCTTCTTCAATACGCATTTGGACAGATTCTATATGCTTGTGAATAACATCTCTACAGGTTTCCAAACCTACGATTGCATCACCCCGTCCACACACCAGTAGCGCTGGGGACAACTCAAGCAAACTCTCCAAACTAGATTTCATCTCCACGAGATTACCGGTTGGCATATCCGCTCGTGACGGATGGCCGGCAGCAGGAATCAAATCACCACAAATGATTGTATCCTTTTCCAGAATGTGAAAACAGCAAGCGTCTATCGTATGCCCAGGAGTATGCAATATGTGCAGTGTAATGTCACCAAGATCAATCTGTTCGCCATCTGAAAATCCTTCAGCATCAATCGGCGGCATATCTGAATCGTAGCGGCTGGCCCATGTGGTGAACATGTCACCACCAGCAAGTGGTGCAACCGCATTTTCGTGAACCTTGATTTTTACATCGAAATGATTGGCGATATGGGGGGCTGCAGCGCAGGTGTCGTAGTGACGGTGGGTCAAAAGAATCGCTTCTACAGGTGCCCTTCCTTCAAGATGCGGTAGCAATCGTTCAACTAGATTTGTTTGATACCAAGAGGTCCCTGAATCGACGATGATTGTTGACATCGTACCCGATACGACAATACAAGCCGAATCATGATGAATTCCAGGCAATCGCTCGAGTCGCATCGTGACCAAACAAAGGGAAGCGTTCACGACCCAAGACCATGACGGTCTCGCCGCCCCCTACGGGGGCGCTAGATTTCCACGCCGATTAAATAGGGGAAGCAGGTCGGCGAGCCCATGGCACGATTCCCAGAGGCAGAAGCACGCTTGCTCGGTGTGAAGATATGCATGAAGTGCAATGCACGAAATGCTCTGCGTGCCGCTCGCTGCCGAAAGTGCAGTTACAAAGGGCTACGGCACAAGAACAAGGAAACCAAGGTTTGAGCCTTGGCAGTTCTGTTCGATGTCGATTCTGGACTTCTTTTTCGGTTAATTGCCGGTGTATTTACAGGGCGCTGGCCACCTTCGGTGGCTGATGAGACGCGAGAGGTGCGGCGAAGATGAGGCTGTCAGCCCCGTGATTGCAACCGTTTTGCTGATGGCGATTACAGTTCTATTAGCCAGTGCGGTGTACTTGATGGTCGATGACGCAATCGCAGCTCCTGACAAAGGAGCACCCTATGCCACCATGAGTGTTCGTGCTCTGGACAATGGATTCCAAGTTGTACGTTTTACTGAATTGTCACAGAACATACACACATCCAGTGTGTCCTTCTCTATCGTCCCACCTGCGGGAGTCAATGCCTCCACCATTAGCGGCCATGCCAATGACGCAAATGTGTATGGATCGATTGGGGAGACGGTCACATTCCACGATCGTGATGCATCATTCACCGTCAATCGTGGTGATTATTTCATCATCAATGCAACCGCAGCAGGAACAGATGAAGGTGGTTGGACGATTTTCATTCGAGCAGAGGGGAGTTCAGGAACGACCGAATTGTCAGCCATGCCCCTTCCAGCGACGGTATGATGGGGTAGACCCGAGTCGACAGTGCGTGGGTACGTTGCTAGACCAACGAGTCATTTCGATCCCCGCCAACTCTCCTATCGTTGAAATTGGGGGTTTACCTCCATCGAAAAGCCACCTCATACGTTGGTTGCTCTTGGCATCTCAAGGTAATGGTCAAGTCGAAATTCAAAATGTTGCTGGGGCGGCAAATGATGCATGTGCAATGCGCGATGCCCTGATTGAATTGGGTATTAAAATCGACATTCAAGAGAATAAATGGACAGTGTACGGAGTTGGTTCAAGTGGGTACAAATGTCCTGTAAATGAACTTAATTTACACAATTCGGGTACATCGCTACGGTTTCTTGCCATCGCAATAACTAGGGTGGGAGAATGGATTACCATCAATGGTGATTCGACACTTGAGACTAGAATTAATCGTGATTTTTGGGAATCTTTGGGGGTCGATGTTGCCTTTGATTCCGATGAACGAAACTTGCCAATGAAAATCAGGGGACCTATGGATCGGAATACACTATCTTTGAATTGTGAAAAAACAAGTCAGTATCTTTCAGCTCTAGCCCTATCGATGCCAGCGCGGGATAAGGGGCTATTATTGGCTATAGATGGTGATATTGTAAGTCGGAGACATGCACAACTTTCGTTTAGTCTTGCAGCGGAATGTGGCTCACCTAATACCCTAGGGAACCCACTCTTACTACCGTGGGAATGTAAACCACCAAATCATGTCAAAATCCCACCTGACGCATCCCATGTCGCCTTTTGGAAATTATACGAAATAATTCATGAAACAACCATTGTATTGCCTGAGGTTCAGCCTGGTGATTCAATCGGAGCGGAAGTGTTGTCTGATTTAGATCTTAAGCGCCCCCAAACCATCGATTTGAATGAGGCAAATGACCTGATTACACCACTTGCTGCAGCGATGGCGATCGGAGGTGGTGGAGTCATCACTGGTGCAAGTCATGCTCAGTACAAGGAATCGAATCGAATTGAACGTACGGCCGACATGTTGTCTCGATTCTCAATCAATGTTGAAATTATGCCTGATGGATTACGCATTGCAGGAAACCAGTGCATTGTAGCACCACAAACCCCTGTACCTACATTTGGAGACCATCGCATGCAAATGACTGCTATCGTTCTCGCAACTAAGGTCGGAGGCGATGTTAAAGGTTCAAATTTACACGAAGTATCGTTTCCTGAATTCATTCAACTGATTCAGCCATGACGACCGAAGTGACCATCAAGGCGGTTGAGAGTCATTCGCAGAACTGTAGGGCGACCGTGTACACAGGCCCATGGATTTTCAATGGTTTGCATATCTGCTAGAAGTCGCCGCATCTCAGGCAGCGAGAGCTTCTGATTCGCTTTGACTGCGCCTCGACAGGATTTCATGAATGCGACTTCATCGGCGAGGCTCTCGACTGTGTCTAAATGCAGCGCACCACTTTCGAGTTCAGATAATACATCGGAAAGGAAACCTTCGAGTTTTTCACTCCCCAACAACAATTGAGGTACTGCAATTAAATTAAGATCGGCATCAAAATCGAAACCAATCTCGCTCAAACGTGATTTGTGACCATGCAATATTTCCGACTTTGCTGAACTCAATGCCAATGGAATAGCAGAAACTAGTTTCTGACTCGCCCAAGATATCATGTCATCCCGGAGACGTTCGTAACGAACGCGCTCGTGGAGTGCATGTTGATCGATGATGAACAATTCATCAGCTCCTTGTGCGAGAATGTAGGAATCCGCATATTGGGCTAAAGGCACCATTTCAGGGACATCTGTAACCTCAATTTCAAGCGGGCTTGGTGTGGGTTCATCCAGTGGAGATACACTCTCATCTCCAGAACACCAGCGGTGGAGGTCACGTTCTGCGCTCGAAAGCGCGGGTGCTATTTTTTCAATGCCTAAATTATGTAGGGTTTCTTGTGTAAGTGGGGACTCACTCACTTTTATTTCTGGTTTCTTAATCACTTTTTCAATAGGTCCAGCATAGGTAATCCGTGTTTGTGCTGATTCTGCCCATACTGGAAGTGGGGCTTGGGTTTGCTCGGGATAATCCATATTGGATGATACCGCCTCGATTGGACTTGTATCGGGAGTCATCGACCCGGGTGGCACTTGCAACAAC
>JAPKEY010000239.1 GCA_028821815.1 Candidatus Poseidoniales archaeon
CATCAGTGCGCCATGCGGTGAGAAGAACACCGCTGCTGATTCGATCTGAGAGCCACATGTCATTACTACCATCAGCATCAGAAAGTAATCCATAGTGGAGTTTAGGGCCTGTCGGAGAAACCATGTCATAGATGATTTGAACTCCGCGATCTGTTTCAAGAAGCGCAATGTTTGACAAACCCCGTGCGGGGGTGCGAGTTTCGAGCCCTTGAAGCCATGAAGGGGGTGATATACGAGTCACCAATTCTGCATCTGCTTCAGTCCCTTCTCGCCAAGCAGTGAAAATAATTTCAGATCCATTGGTGTACTCAACTAACAACATTTTTCCAGAGGTAGCATGGTCTCCAGCAGCAATTGAGAAGGCCCAGTTCTGTTCATCGGTATTGCCGTGTGCATAGAACATACCAAGACGTACCTCACCTGTCGAATCATCTCGTAAATTTTGATGTAAAATATGGATGTCGTTCTTTCCAATTTCAACTTGAATCGGAGATGCTGAACGGGGATACATGTCAATATCAAGAATGGTATTTCTACGAATATCCCAATCTTCTGGTGATGCCGATAACGGTGAATCGGTTTCAATAAGGAAGATTGAGGTGAGGTCTTGGTAGGTGCCACCGGTTACCAAATCACGATGATAGCCAGCAATCACTACCTTGTCGTCTCTTTGATCAAGTCCTAATCCCCAGTAAGTTCCCTCAGCAGAAAGAAGACCTGGCATCTTATCTTGACGTGGTGTCATTTGACATGTACGGTCGATCGTCGTATAGGATACAGTCGAGCGAATAAACGAATTTTCATCTAGATAAGCGCGTGTCCATACGACGGTGACAATACCTTGGTAACTGTTGACGGCGATATCCCCTATCCATTCATTTTCCAACTCCAAGCAGGTGTACAATGATTGATCTACAGCCATTCGATGGACGAATACCTTTGACCCCACAGAGGTGAACAATAGTGAATCGTCGCCCAAGCCAGCGGATGCCTCGATGTTATGGGTAGATTGGAGCGCAGGTGTTCGAGATCCGGATAGAGTAATATGATCTTGAACGACAACGAAATCGGCAATATTGTTGTCTGAAACAAGGTCCGTGGAAGTGATTACCGTTGCTCGATACGCGATACCACGCGCATCAGAAATATTTCCAGCAAAGTTGATGCTCGAACTCATTTGTCCAATAATGACCGTTGCATTGAACACACCATACAACTCATATCCAAATTCGTTCATCATGCTTAATTCAACTGAAAATTGCTCTGAATCTCTCGCCCCAAGATTGTCAATCCGAATCGAAATTGTGTATGGTTCATTGGGCCTAGGAACTGCTGGAGAGGTCGTTACTGAACCAGGTCGTATGGCGAGGTCTACGCCATCTGGGCGGGGCTGAACAGGGAATGTAATGATGGCTGAATTATCAGATCTATCCGGCTCTGCAATCGCTTGACCTGGGTCGATAATAATCTCCAATTCCTGACCGCCACTCGCCATTGGGTTCCAATACAGGATGACCTCGACAACTTGCCCTGGTTCGATGATTGGAATGGTCGCTTCACTGCGCTTGGTTCCTTGTTCTCTCAGATGAACTACAACCTCTTCAGCATCGGCATCGCCATTGTTTCTGACATCGGCTCGGACTTCTAGGAAAGTATTCACGAAGGCCTCATTGACTGGTATGCCATATTCTTCAACTGAGATGGAACCAAAAATTGAGAGGTCTGGTGCTGGAGGGAAATTGTCAACCTCTACCGTACGACGTAATTCATCACTGGTGATGCCTGATTGATCGCGACCTTGTACCGCAATGCGATGGAAGCCATCTTCTAATTCGGTCGTGTCCCAATTTACAGACCAATCAACAGTGGTGTAATCTTGACTGCTTGAAACCGGAATCTCATTCCATTCCCCTCGACCAATACGCCACTCAACAGAGATTGGATTA
>JAPKEY010000240.1 GCA_028821815.1 Candidatus Poseidoniales archaeon
ATCATCAATAACGAAATAATAGCCGGGAAGAGGACACGTCTATTCATGATTGAAGCCAATAAGTCTCGTTTCATTAAATTGATGGTGAATCAATGGGCACACAGTGCTGCCCGCCTCGCCCCCTCTAGTCAGCGTCGATCCGCAGCATACCAGGCTTCATTCAACCATTGACGAACCATGCCCAAGCCATCTTGGTGCAATCGTGTATCAATCACTTTCCATTCAGCCCCTGAACCTCGCTCCTCAATTGCACGTTGAATCGCACGAATTCGCTCAAATCCGATTCTGTACCGCTCAGCACCTCTCCAAGTATTCGCTTCGCGTTCTTCGATTCTCTGTCGGTGCACCTCTTCATCTTCAATTTTGACAACAATGCCGACCGCTGCACCACCAGCAGATTCCCAGGCCCCGAGGAGACGGCGGGAAGGAATCAGATGGACACCTTCAATCACCAAATCCACACCTTGTCGGCGGGCTCGTTCAACCACCGCTTCAATTCCGGGTTGGACCGCTTTTGCTGCGTCTTCCCAATCTGTTGCGGGGTCACCAACATCCCCGCGACCGTAGGATGATCGATTCAAGGCAGGATTAGGAGAACCTGCAGTTGCTCGCATGACCTCCCGAATGGTATCTGATGAAGCGATTCTTGCCATGCCCATTTCGTGGGCTACAATCTTGGCCAAGGTGGTCTTTCCAGCACCGGTCGCACCCGAAATTAGTACGAGTCGGGGTATGCTATCACCATCAGCCATATTCATTCCTCCTTAGAGGGGGTTATTCACCGTGGCGACGGATTATTCTACCGGACGCTGAATGGATTTGATTTCCAGGAACTCCTCAAGACCATGAAGTCCCAATTCACGGCCATTGCCAGACATCTTGTAGCCGCCAAAGGGAGCGCTGATGTTGAATGGCCCTCCATTGATACTCACTTGGCCGGTTTGCATGCCTCTTGCAAAGGCCATCGCGCGTTCTTCATCCGCAGACCAAACGCCTCCAGATAGTCCATAAATCGAATCGTTGGCTAGAGCGAGAGCTTCGTCTTCAGACTCATAGGTTGTAATCACAAGTACCGGCCCAAAAATTTCCTCTTGCCAAATTGTCATGTCAGGGGTTACATTTGCAAATACTGTGGGCCTTACAAAGAATCCAGCATCCAATCCATCAGGCATGCCCATGCCACCTGAAATCAATTTGGCACCCTCATCAATTCCGGCCTGAATAAATCCTGAAACACTGGTTTGTTGGCGTGCACTAACCATGGGGCCACACCTTGTATTGTCATCGAGGGGATCGCCAGCGGTATAGCGAGCAATTCGATTTGCTATGACCTCACAGACTTCATCATTCATTGATTCAGGAATAATGAGGCGAGTTAAAGCAGAGCACGTTTGTCCCGAATTCTGGTAACATGCACCAATGGCCATCTTTCCAACCAATTGCGGGTCTGCATCATCCAGTGCAACGTTTGCACTTTTCCCACCCAATTCTAACGTAACTCGTTTGACTGTAGGTGCAGCCGCTTGACTGACGCGAACTCCTGCACCCGTTGAACCTGTGAATGAAACCATGTCTACATCGTGGTGGCTGGACATGTATTCTCCAACATCTGAACCATGGCCGCTGACGAGATTGAAAACTCCATCTGGTAAATCTATTTCATCGATGATATCAGCCAACAAGAATGCGTTGAGTGGCGCTTCTTTACTCGGTTTGAGAACCATTGTACAACCGGCAGCCAATGCTGGTGCAACCTTGCCAATGATTTGGTGAAGTGGAAAATTCCATGGTGTGATGAATGCACAAACTCCTATCGGTTCTTTGATGATGAGTGAGTTCCGGACCTCCTTTTCCCACTCAAATGTCTCTAACATCTTCGCATAAGAACGGGCAACGACACGCGGTGTACCAACCATTGCCATGCGACTGTATCC
>JAPKEY010000049.1 GCA_028821815.1 Candidatus Poseidoniales archaeon
TGAAACACAGTCAGTCCCTAATCAATGATTGGGAAATATGGTGCAGACACTGTTAGACTGTTCATCCTCTTTGGCGCAAATCCAGAGGCAGGTATGGATTGGTCTGATTCAGCAATCGATTCAAATTATCGCCAAATAAAAGCTATTCATTCTGCACTAACTCAAGGAATTGAAAACAATTCAGAATCTGGTGTGATGGATGAATGGCTTCTCGCTCGCTCGCACCAGGCTCACGGTAGTTGGGTGGACAGTATGTCGGATGTTAGCCTTCGTGATGGAGTGATGATTAGTCACTTCGAAATGCTCACCGATTGGCAATGGGCCCAAAGACGAGGGGGGGTAAGCGCCAATGCCAGTCGCAAATATCTGGCCACTTGGATTCCAATGCTATACCCTACGACGCCACATCTCGCAGAAGAAATGTGGAAAATGTTGGGCCAAGATACCATGCTTGCCCTCACCATTATAGACATGAATTCCACAAAAGAGAATTCTATTCGAGATACAATCGTACTGGGTCAAGAAGAATATCTGCGACGCGTGATTGACCGAGCACGAAGTGTGCGAGAATTGGCCGAGCGTCACACTGAAGGAAATCTCTCAGCCGTCATTATTCAAACTGCACAAGATTGGAAGGTAGATCTTGCAGCCCAAGCGATTCGAATGCACGATGATGATTTTGATTTCAAACAAGGCGGAAATAAATTTTTACAGACACAAAAATGCTTCCAAGATGAGGGATTAAAAGGTGATGTTATACAATTTTGGCGCGCCATTGTCGTTGGTCAAAAGAAGCGGAGAGGTAGAATTCACACGTGGGGTGAACAAGAAAGAGCCCTCGTTTCAAGTGAGTACGATGAGATCGGTTTCATCTCTCAAAATACTGAATTTATCGCCGTAGCACTGGGAATCAAAAATGTCGAAGTTTACCGTGCAGGAGATGGCGAAGATGTGGCGGGAAAAGCTCGCTCAAGTCTTCCATTGGAGCCTGGAATCGCTTGGAGGTGATTTCGTTGCCTACTGTTTTGTTTGATGGGTTCTGCTCTACCTGCAATCGATGGGCGCAGTGGATTTCAAAACGTGATTCAAAGAAAGTGTTTGAATTGATTCCACAAGAATCCCTAGAGGGTGATGAAGTTATGGAATCTTGTCCTGATGCACTGAAAAATGTAGACTCTGTGTACATTGTAAGTGGTGATCAATGGTATGTCCGCTCAAGCGCAGTTTGCCGTATGCTATGGAAACTCAGATTTTATTGGAAAATTGCTGGGATTCTGTTGTGGTTAATTCCCCGGCCCCTGCGCGACTATGGATACGACATGGTCGCCAAGCGTCGGCATGGGTTGCTTACCTCGAATTCATGAACCCCCTCTCGTTGGAGAGGGACAGTGAGTTCTAATCCGAATCCCAAGAAGGATTCCGCCTCCTCAAATTCCAACGCATCGAAGAAAGGCTCGACTGGGGCTCGAAAGCGGAAAGGACGGCGGGGCGGTTCGAAGAAAAATGCGAATCTGGGGAAAAATACCAACCAAATTGATCAAGAGGCAGTACTCAGGGCCAATGAACGATTTGATCGAAGCCCTCCCGCCATGGGTTTGCCAGCAAATCTCGACCCTGCGCCTAGGGCAATCAAAATGGAGTGGAAGCTTTCACCCGTCCCTAAAAATATTGAACGTGAAGTTCACGATATTGTTTGTCGACCCGGTGAATTCGGTTTTCTAGACGATAAGCGAGTTGACGAAATTGCAAAACTCATCGGAGACCGTCCGATTTCACTTGAACAAGCCCTGAGTCTTCGTGCGGCCCTCAATCAAGAAAAAGCAGTTTTCAGTCATGGAAGATTGCAACGCAGAGCGCGAGAAATGCTTCGTAAATACGAGGGGGGAGAAAGTGTACTTTCACTATCAAAGCGCTATGACTTCCCGCCAGTCAATCTATTCCGTGCAATTCTGACAGCAAGAAACTGGTCGAAAAATCGAATCAAAGAAACTCTTCGTGAACCTGACAAGAAATTGAAGGAGCGAGATTTGGCTGAATTTAGAAAAGCGGAAGCGGAAGATCGAGTGACCCATGTCAACCAAACTGAAACCCATCATGCTGCAGATTTATTTGAGAAGGTATTGTGTGATCATTTTACAGCAAATGGTGTTCGTTACCGAACACAGACTGAACTACTGAAGGAACAAGTTGCATCTGAAGGTCGGCCTGTTCGCACTCCTGATTTATTGATGCTTGATCATGTAGAAATCAATGGTGTCCCTGTCGCTTGGATTGATGCCAAACATTTCTACGGTGCAGGCCTTTCTTTCCAGCGAAAGAAAACACAAAAACAAGTCACTCGCTATGCCGAAGAGTGGGGTCATGGAGCAATCATTTACCGCCACGGTTTTTGTGATGGCGTGAAATTGAAAGGTGCTATTCAGTTGGATGCGAGTCCAATCGATTTAACCGAACTCATTGAACACAACAAGCGATTGAATACTGAGCGACTCAATGAAGATTGAGTGCATCGGCAGCTACTGAGGCTGACGTCGCTCCGAGACCCCGCATCTGTAAATTTTCGATGACCGAATCCTGCCACTCGACTGGGATTGGGAATTCGCCGGGTACTATGACTGCACTTTCCCCCAACATGCAAAGTCGTGTTACGAGCGCTCCATCTGCAAAACCAGCACCAGCAAGGGCACTGCCAATCAAATGGAGTAAATCAAGGCGGTTGGAATCCTCCAATAACCCTGATCGGTCGGCAAATTCAGCACTTTTTGACAATAATTCGGCCCATCGAGATTCGTCCCAATGGCCCTCGCGTAGTCCGAATAGACAATGTTCTCCAGCCGCACGAATCGCTAATTTCCATTCCCCATCATCAATGTAATTCGATGTATGTTGACTCGAAGTAGTTCTCCAAACAACAACCAAGGGAATTTCGGCGTACCATGACAGAACTGCTCCGGGCCCCCCCAATCCATCGGGTAACTGTGGGCAACCAGGTTCCAATCGTAGTTCAACACCGCCTGCGTGTAAAGCAGCAACATCACCAAGCCCCCCTGATAAACGACGTTCTACTCGGTGTGCAATGTGGACTGCGCGAGCGCGCGCGACATCCTCACTGGTACCTAATGCACGTTGAATGGCTAAGGCGCAACCTATGGCGCCAGCGGCAGAAAGACCGAATCCTTGTGAGGCGGGTAATTCCCCCTTATGTGTCAGAGTCCAATCATATTCGCCAAAAGCAGATTCATGACTCTTGAGTTCTTCAAGCACCAAATGATGTAATTCTGAACCCGGTGCATCCCCCTCTATTGTGAGACTTCCATTTCCGGGTTGGCCAATGGCTTCGATAATAACGCCACGGTCTAAGGACAGCCCTGCACCTCGGCTTCCCTGCTCCAGTAAACTATCAGCATCATCTTGGATACTAAAAATTAGCGTAACGTGCCCACCCACATGGGCCTGACCTTGCATCACGAACCCACGAGGGGGATGTTGCACTTGAGTGTATAACTCAAAGGTCCTCTGCCAATTGCTTGGAGAGGTTGGAAAATCGGGCGGAAAGCGCCATACATCCCTTGCTAAATGCTGTACGGGCAGTCATCGAACCATCAGTGTCGAAGCTAAAGACATATTCGCCTGGAACCTCTTCAAGTGTGATGGCATCTGCAAAGTCTTCGATTCGAGCGGTGCCGTCACCCACGTGATGCATCTCGCGAATGAGAGTCTCAACCTTCTTCACATCCTCAAGTTTCTTGTTCTTGAAATCTGATTTATCGATTGATAATTCCAAATCCCAAAGTTCCTTGGCCTTACCGGGTCTCGCAATTGTTGCAATCTTTCGTGAACTGAAAGACACGCCAGAGACTGGGTTCCACTTGGAGTGATCCGAACCAACACCGAGCACGGCGTATGCATAGAATTCAATGTACTGCCCTGTGAAAAGTTTGGTAATGGGTATAGCATGATACATTTCTGGGATTTGCAACTTCTCTTCGCCGAGAACATTGAGGTCACCAGCGGTTACAAGATGACCTTCGGGTGTTCCTCTTGCACTACAGTGGTAGATGATTTGGCTTGCAGGAGTTCCCCATTCTTCACGAGGTAGGCCCTCATTTCCAGGGTCATCTTTCAAGAAGCAAAATTCATCATGGAATGTTGGGATAGGAATCATTGCCAAACGATGTGCAATCACTTCGTCGGGAATTGCACCTATGGATTCGTAGACTTCTCCTGTCGCACTGTCGTCAATCGTCCCCAATTCAAAGCGAACTTTGGAAATTGCCATCTTGGGTACGTCACACATCAGTGTTCGGCGCAAGGCGTTCGCGAATGCACGGTCGGTTTCCTTGAGGAGGACCGTTACATGGTCATCACGTTCTTCGATAATTTCGATCTTAACCATAATTCTCATTCCCCTGTATCATACACGGCGACCACGACGGCCACCCTTCTTCTTCGTTCCATCGTGAGGAATCGGTGTTACATCCTCTATTCTTGTGATTGTCATCCCTGCACGGGTAAGAGCCCGGATTGCAGCCTGTGCACCGGGACCGGTGTTTGGTGATTTATTACCTCCAACACCCCGATACTTGACAATGACTTGTGTGAATTCCTTTTCTTTCAGCATATCTGCAATTCTCTCAGCCGCACGCGTTGCAGCAAACTGGCCGCCAGCATCACTAGCTTTCTTGGTCACCTGTCCACCACTCACTTTAGCAACGGTTTCAGCACCCGTCAAATCGGTCGCTGTCAAGAGTACATTGTTGTATGAACTGTAGATGTGGAGTACGGCCTTGTGTGACGACATCACGCCTCACCCCCTTTGACCTCGGTATCTTCCGCTGCTGGAGCAGATTCGGCTGCTTCGGCGACACCTGCAACAAACTCCTCAGTAGGAGCATTGTTGTCTTTCCCTTCCTCATATTCAGCTGCAGCCCGAGTTACCTCAATCTCAGCACGAATTGGGTGTGCCTCATCCGTCAATGGTGAAGTGTGATGGTAGACCAAGGTATTCTCATCATCACGAGTGATAATGTAACTTGGCACGGTCATTTTTTGATCGCCCAAACCGATGTGGCCATGGATTACCAATTGTCGTGCTTGCCGCATCGATGATGCGAGGCCGCGGTAGTATACCTGGCTCTGCAAGCGTCGGCTCAGTACGTGCTCAACACCAATTTGTAGAATGTCGTCCAGTGAAGCGCCGTCACCCAATAGGCCACGACGGTAAAGTGACTCAACGAGATCAGTCTTCTCTCTTGAAAAATGACCTTCTGTTGTATCGACTCGTCCGATGAGCTTCATTGCGTTCTGCCTCCAACGGCGTAGTTTCGATTTGGCCTTCCAAATCTCCTTCATTCCGCCAATCTTCTTGAGACCGAATTGTTCTTTGAGAGCGTGCTCTTCTTCGATTCGCCCCTTCTTCCAAGGGTGGGTCGGAGTGTCATACTTGGGTCGTGCAAATTTTGGATGTCCCATACATTTCACCTCCCATCTCACGGCTTGCGCTGCACACCGAGTGTGAGGCCTGTTCGTCCATTTGAACGAGTTCGCTGTCCGCGAACACGCTTTCTTGCTGCGTGGCGAAGACCACGATATGCCTTGGTGGAGCGGAGACGTGCGATGTCATCATCTTGTGTCATACCCACTTCCATTGAGAATAAATGTAATTCGTCACCAGTTTCGATGTCGCGCTGGCGGTTCAACATCCAAAGTGGTACTTGCTCTGGATATGCGTCAATAGCTTCTCGGATCTTATCGTGCTCTGCATCAGTCAAATTACCGCCCAACTTCTCTTTGTCAACACCTGCAATCTTGCAGATTTGAAGAGCAGTACGAACACCTACTCCCTTCACACTTGTCAATCCCATCCCGATTCGGGATAGTCCGTCTATGTCACTGTCAGCAAGTCGGATGATGTAGTTGAAATCTGCTCCGAGTTCTTTCTCGTCAATTTTAGCCATTTTTGGGTCCTCCCCTGTTCACCAGTTGCCCAGTGGCCTCATGTGAGGCATCCTCGCGACTCGCCCCCCCTATATGAACGGCTCGTAGGGTATCAAATGCCCCTACGGGGCAGGAATCATGATTGGTAACAGATAACGTAACCGTCTCCAGTTTCGGTGATGAAGCCTTGAGTTGTGTTTGGTTCTAAATCAAATTTCTTCATTTCCCGATCGATTGCAGATTGTAATTTTGGTTGTATATCAGGGTCGAGTTGGTATCGTAATTTCAGACTTGAGAGCCCCGCTGCATTTGCGGACACTGCGAGTTTGCCAAGTGTTTCAAATGATACATCTGATGCAGTGCTAACGACACACCCGGTAATCTGCACGAAATCAATCACCATCCTGTCATCTGAAATCGGTTCCGCACTGATGAAAGTGGGACGTCTGCCGGTGAGATTAATCCAACTAGAAAATCCATCTTTGACTGCGATTTGTCGCCAAGATTCTGCCAACCCACTGGATACCAAACTAGGGTCAACAATGGTCAGATGTTGGCCCACCTCAACTGAATGCTCTTCGCGCACCGACACCTCTTGTACCCCGGTCAGCAAACTGACTTCCCCCGTCTTTGATAGACGCATCAAGCGATTTGGTTGTGAATCAGCAGCAGGGCCGATCCAAAGTGACAGTCGATCGATACGACCTCGGCCTTGAGTCATCCATTGCCATGTTTTCTTTACATCACCCCAAATTGAGGAAACGATATCTTCTATCTGCATCCGTTGTGTATCTGACAGCCGAGGGGATAAATCCAGAATCAGTGCGGGTTCTCTTGAAAGAAATGGTGCCCATGATGCTAGAAGGTGGTCGAGTCGTGGTTGCATTTCTTCGAGTGTGTGCTGTTGGGCGTCTTGTGGCCTACCTGGATCTATGTGTAACAACGCGATTGTAGGTGTTGCACCAATGTTCTGATGATAAGTTTGCAGAATCGATTCTGCGGCTGTTCCATCGCCCCACAGAATACGGCTGGAATCACCCCAAGCATCCTTGGCCCATGCTGCACATCGTTCGAGATTGATTGCGGCGAGGGGTGCGACTGCACCTGACAACTCAACCCCCAACCCTGGTCGATTCAGGACGGTACAAAGAGCCGCGAGTTGAGTGGCACTACCACAGGCTGGATCTAGTATAATTCCTTGTGGTATTTCAGAAGATTGAAGAAGATTTGCGCGTGCCATTGCAACCGACCATGGGGTGGCCAAACGGCGCATTTCATCTGTGGTATGGAGAGCTGGACCTTGTATTTCCTCACGCGCGGGCGCGCTAGAATCGGCATAAACCCGCGCTTTGTCGTCCGGTACCATCACCACCGGTTTGATGTCCGCCATGTTGCCAGCATGCGGTTGGTATGCAAGTTCCTTTCGCAAGTGACTTCAGATGAGTAATTGCTCTAATTTCAAATCAAATAAGAGCCATGTATCTTGAAGTTCATGGCCTTCACTATTACCATATGCTAAATCAGGAGGGAGTAGAATTTGATGGTCGGTCCCTTGCATAGTAAGTGACTCCTGCATATCAGCATCTAATCCAACAAGACCCCATCCAAATCCTTCAATGTAGCAAATCCAGGGAACTGGGGGTTCAGTGTTGCACATCGGGTCTTCACCGGCTGTGGCAGGAAGGGTTCCATCATCCAATACTTCATTTGTATCTGCATCCCGAACTTCATAGGCAACGTTCATCCTTTCCCCCCTTGCATGGCGGTCCCGATCTGAACCATCAGAAAACATATCCACATCTAAACTGACTTTGGCGGAAGGTAAGGAAACATGGACGATTTCAATGGTAAATTCAACATCTTCGACCAAAGTCTCGAGGCGGAGCGGTATGATGATTGCATCACCTGCAGCAATTGAAGTTACAGCACTCTGCCCATCACCGTCAATCGAAATTGCGGCATGGTTGACTTCGATTGAAAGAGGGAGGGCGCGCTCATCATCGACATTGTGGATGGCCAGATGTGCATAATCTCCGACGCCTTGATGTTCCCAAACACATTCCAATTCACCCGGGAACCAAAAAATATCGTCTTGATCGGCAAGATTTGATGGCCAAGACCAATCGCCGTTACGGGCATCACAGCCATCGAAGAGGAGGGTGGCCTCCCATGTCCATCGACCATCAACCTGAATATCATCCTCGGCAACTGCGGCGAAAGCGCCTTCGAATTGATCAAGGAATGAACTGGCTGCAAAACCGAGCCAAATTGCAGATAATAGTAACATCGCTATGGTACCAAAACTTGCAAGGATGGATATCCGTGGCACCGCCATCTCATTGAGGCCAAGTGGCACGACAGGATGTTCTTCCGCCGCAGGTCGATCAGAGATCCAAGAACCGCTCACGGGCCTGCCTATATCGTCGACCTGCTTGAACGTTCGCCCGTCCCTCTAAGAGGGACGAATTCTCAATCTTGAGCCAACTGCATATCGTGCCGGGTACCCAACCATGCGACAATTCCGAGTTCAATGCCAAGTGCAACAAGCATGAGTAGCAACATCTCTGGCTCAAGGATTTGATCCTGTAGAATCAACAATGCAAGGCACAAAGCCAAGATGAGATCCAAGGCTCCCATAACACGCATACCGCGACGGAGTTGGAGTATGCCACCGACCCATGTGACCAATGATAGCGCCAATACACTAACAACCAACCACGGTGACCAACCAGCGACCGCAAAGACACCTGCTGGAAGGATAATGTGAGCATTCCATAGCCAAGCAGTTGTCCATTTGGGCATCTTCGCAAAGATAGTGTAAACCTGAGTCACTAACATTACAACGCCGGTAGCAAAAATTGTCCATTGTAATACAGTTTGATAGTCATCTCCTTCGGTCCATGCAAGGAATGCAAATAATCCACCCAAGATTGCGTAAACAGAAAGAGCAACACCTGCCGGTTGCTTCCAATTGAAAGAACGCTTCATACAAAGAATTCCAGCCATTATGCCGGCTGGGCCAGCAGATATCATGACTATCATGAGGGCAAAACTACCGCGACCTGCGGCACCCCTGTGGTCGGGCATATCATTGGAGCGACGGAATGCCTCAATCCATTCCCATACCAAAACTAAGCCGAACAGTGTGAATTCATGGAACAACCAAGGCAATTGCCAATCGATTAGCCCGTGTGAACCATCGAGCAGGTTGACGGTAAATGGGAAAGGTACTGCATTGAATAGTAAGGCTCCACAGAGACGTGACAGTAACAACATCATGACGATGCCCTCAACTGCACTCGGAATCCTCCAAGGAAGATCTTCGCGTCCATATAAGGAGATGAGTGCAAGGCCGAGAAGCCCAAAGGTGAGTACCAGCAAATCGAGTTGATTGTATAGACTACCCAGGGGTCCGAAATGACCGACGAGATAGATTAGTGCCAATGATCCCATGGTCACGAAAAATGGCATCTCGACACCATTGATATCAGGCAATCGAAGTTGGTGAACCTTGGCGCGTTGACGAGAGACCCATGTCAGTGACAGAG
>JAPKEY010000050.1 GCA_028821815.1 Candidatus Poseidoniales archaeon
GATAAATTCGTCCAGGTGCCTCCTTGGTCGGGAATAATCCAATCCTCAGGATCGTCATCGACAAGAGTTCCATCCTCAGCCCAGGAAAGTTTGGGTGCGTCACTATTTGGGGATGCGATGAAGGTCAATTCAGCATTGGTAATGCTCAGCGCTTCATCACCAATCACATGCCGAGTGACAATTTCGTAAGATTCTCCGCGTTCATGCAGAACCATATTTTCATCAAAGTTGATGTCTAGATTGACAGTCACCATCGTGTATTCAATCCTCATCGATTTGATTTCGACTTTTCCAGGGGTGGAGGAGTGAACCTTCACCCCAACGACTTCTGTCCCCGTTCCACTTTGCGGGACGATGCAATTGAAGGCGTCTTCCAAATCAGTACTGCTACTCGAGGATTGCGCGGTAGTTGTACCCAAGAGCGTACCTTCGTGTTCCCATTCGTATCCACCAACACTGCAGCCAGGGTTGAGGCTGGTGCCACTACCATCATTTGCACGTGGATTTGCATCATAGATGTCTATCTTAACATCTTGAGGTGCATCTTCGAAAAGTGCAATATTGATGTCGTATAGAGTGGGAGTGTATTGATTGGAAGATCCTGCATCCAGGTCGATACAGAGAGACATGTAACTGCCAGACATTTGTGAGAAAGTAACAGTCGAACCAGAACTAGGCACATTCACTTGTGTTCCACTTGTACAACTGGATGATGCTCTGAAGTAAATATCGAGTGCACTTCCACCCGGTGTCGAGGCATTCCACCAAACAATTGCTGCATCAGGGAAAGCACCCGACGTAATGCGGTATGTCCTCCATTGGCCACTAGATGCAAAGGTGGCCGCATAGGTTAGTCCTACGGTATCCAAGAGTGGTGCTGCAGAAGCAGTCCCGTTGAGCCATGCACGCCAGCCCAATTGATTTCCAGCGTTTGTGAATGTAATCGTTTGACCTGCACTGCTGGCTCGCTTCCAAGTTGATCCGCCATCATTGGTCACTTCGAAATCAATCGAGGTACCCGTTGGTTCCCATGTAATCGCAGCACCAATAGATAGTTCGCTAACCGAACGAGCCAGTGTTTGCATGCTCGATGTTATCGTGGCATTACTCGCTGTCGGGGTGCCCATCCAATCAGTTGAACCTTGACCTCGCAACGCAATTTTACGCATTGTGGAGGCACTTGGGCAATAGGATGTAACTGTCCCATACATGCAGGTTGTCGCCAAATCCCCGTCGATATTTTCGATACCCATGGTTGCGTACGAACTGCCCCATTCAGCTTGTAATTCTGGCCAGTTAGAACGCTGGTGATAGACATTCATCCACGATACACGGTCCGCATCGCAATAGTAGGTGTATGCGTAATAGTAACAGTACACATTCACTGAAATTCTCGGCATTTGAACATCCAATCCAGCCGGTCGAGCATAGGAGTTGAGGTTCGATTGACTACCAGAGGGGGAAATAACACCCAAGCTCCAAGTTTGTAGAGCGATATTCGGCGAACTGCGACTAACTTCCCACAAATCGATGGTGTATTGGCTGGTCAATCGAACCCGTTGTACAACATACATTTTGTTGGTTGTCGGATCGATAGAAACGCCTCCTACTTCGAGCACCGTCCATGATTGTTCACATTTGTAAGTGGAACTAATCTGACCCACAGAACTTGTTGAGTAAGTTACAGACCATTTTGTAATTGCAGCATAGGAAGTGCTCGTGTAGAATGAAGTCATCCAAACGATTCCATCCCCATCACTGGTTGCGTCGGTGATGTAGTATACGTTGTTAGATGAACAGTTGTTGTATTGAATGGTCGCCGTTCCAATCGAAGCACCAGTGGTTGCGTTGTACCGATTGATTGCACTCAATTGGTAACCGCCATAGGAACCAACAGAACCGTATCGCACCACATGGATTTCATCACCTTGCTTGACGACTGGGCCCATGTAATTCCAAGTACCTCCAGACAAACTCTTGGTGGTGGTGGTGTCACCCATTCCGTTGTAACCGGCTTCAACGCTTGAGAAGTATTGTCCCGTTGTATTCATGCTACCACCGGTAGATGCTGCGGCCTGGTTTGTATTGCTCATCGACCAATATGTGGTATCTTCAGTCGGTCGTAATTCCAATTGGTCGTTGTCAACCTTGACATTCTGGCGATAGCCATAGCTCCATCCATTCTGGTTAATTGACCAGCCCCACTGACTAGACCCAGTTGTTCCTTGGCCGCCAAAGTCGGCATCCGTGGTTCGATTGAACCACCCTTGGGTTGATGATGAACCTTCAAGTTCAATTTCGACATTACTCACTTCAGCTCCATATGGAAGTGTCACACCAGGTGTGGTCGCATCCCCAGTTTGGCTGAAAACATGGGTGAAGGTGGAGGATCCATCCGAAAATTGAGTTTCCGTGACCGCGGATGCCAATGGCAATGCAGTGGAAAAGAGTAGGATTGCAAGGATAGAAATGGCAATTTTTCGCATATGTATTCCCCCTTTCCGCCCTGTCGGCTATGCCGACACCCGGCGCCATTGGCTTTCAAACTATTCCGGGGCCGTCAGGGCCCGTTGGAGGCGAACACTCAACAGTGCCATGACTCTCGGCGGTTTAGGTCAGAAAGAGTTCTAGACCAGGAGTTGGAAATATTGAGTGGAATGTTAGCCCCGATGAAACGTTGGTGGGAAAGCCAACGAGACCGCCATTTGTCCATATTAGGAACGATTACGTTTCTATCCACTAGTATCGTCCTCTGGTCGATTGTTTACTTCTTTTTCCTCGGAGGTGCACAGGACCCAGATTTGGAGCATCTCAGAAATGGAACATGGGCTGGGTTGTTCATCGGATTCATCGTCCTCATTTTCGTTGGGCCTGAATTTCTTCATTATCAAGGAAAGTGGAGTTTTTTGATGGAGATTCTAAAATCGACCTCCCGCCCAGAATTGGGTCGTCAACGTAAGGAAGCCGAGGAGGCTGCAACTTTGCTTGGCTCTGTATGGAGCGCACGTCTCAACTCTCATTTTATTGAACATGGACTTGTCAAGGGGAAAGCCTCTCGAACTGAGGACCAAGGGCACGTTCCTGAAGATATTATCATCAATTGGTGGCGTACAGAAGATTCGCGATTTTCACGTATGTTTGATATTGATATCCTTCGAGAACCATGGTTGAATCGCTCATTGGGTTCAATTGGTTTGGTTACCACCATTCTGCAACTTTGTAACATGTCCTTTGGAATCGTTCGTAATGCTGCCTTAGAACGCGTGAACACGCTCATCATATGGGATTGGTTGAATGGAGCGCGAATCGATTCAGTCCCAGCCCCTTATTTTGATGATATATCGGGTTGGGTATTGTTGCTGATTTCCATGTTTTTGCTATGGGTATCATCCCCAGCTTCTGGAGAAAGACCTGATTCACAAGTCACCGAGTTGGATGAAGAGGAGTGAGGCCGGTGGGCGAGGCTTGGTCCTGGATGCGGGAGGCTGTGCTAGCCAGCGGTCTCATCGCTACCCTGATCACCGTACTCGTTTTGATGACAGGTTCTTGGCCACCCATGGTTGTGATTGAATCGAACTCTATGCAGCATGATGCAAATGGTGAGGTTGGCTCAATTGATGCAGGTGACCTCGTTCTCGTGATGTCTAATGAGCGAAAAAATATCATCACCTTTGCTGAAGCAACCGAGGAAGGTGGTATTTACCTGGGCTATGAAAACCACGGAATGCCGGGGGATGTCATCATCTATCAGAAAAATGGTGGAACAGATACACCAGTTATTCACAGAGCACTCCTTGAAATCGTCGCAAATCCATCAGGTGGATGGGATGCACTTGGAACCACACTTCGAAACGTGACGACAATCACATGGACATTTGATATCCTGTGTCCTTTCCATGGCGGGGAATACAATCTCAAGGTCGAAGACTGGGACCCTGTTCATGCAGGCTACCTTACGAAGGGCGACAACAATGATTGCATGCTTGATCAACCTGCAGCAAATACTCAGAGTCAGGGTTCAGGCCTTTCTGCTACAAACTCCGATGGAACTGTGAGCCCTGTTCAAACCGTCAAGGAAGAGTGGCTTGTTGGTGTGGCTGGTGCTGAGATTCCATGGGTTGGCTCCATTAAGTTGGGTTTGTCCAACAACAGTGATTCTGTCCCTAGTTCAACTTGGACAAAACTCGCATTCACGGCCATTATTCTGCTTGCCATTCCAGCGATTTGGGAACGTGTTGCCAATCGTGTGATGGAGACCGCTCCAGAGGTTGATCAAGCGCGCTTGGAAGAGGAAGAATGAGCATCAAATTCGTTGTGCGATGATAATCATCAGCAATCCCATGAACAGGAAAAGGCTGCTAAACGATGATATTTTTGAGACAGTTTTTTCAGTTTTGAGTGGATGGGAATTCTTCGAAAATCGGTGAATTCCTCCGACAACAACACCGAGGAAATCCTTCATCAGGTGTCCACCGTCGAATGGAATGATTGGAATCAGGTTTGCCAAGCCCAGTCCAACATTCCACCAGATGAACCAGAAAAAGAGCGTAATGAGTGCCATTAGAATAGTAGTGCCAAGAATGTCACCTAGCCATCCATCTGCTTCGATGAATTCCATTTCATGCGGTTCCATGATTTGCCCCTCGTAATCGATAGGTATACCGATCATGACGACCGGTTGAATGGCGACACCCAGTGCATCAACATACCAAGGGACATCTTGATTCCAAGCGGTAGGTCCAGCCAATCTGTCAATCCCACTGGAACCACTTTGCATTCCAGATACACCGAGGAATGCACTTTCTTCATCGACTTCAAGATATTCGATTTGTTCATCTGTTGCATTTTGTGAATGTAAATAATCCAGTTTACTTGTGAGTGTAACACTCACTATACGTTCTGTTCGGGCACCATCTGCATCAGGATGGCTGAGTACCGTGAGATCAACGATTTCACCTGCAGAATGTGCACCCAACTGCTCGGATAAATCAGCTGCGGTTTCAACCAATGTTCCATTGAAGTGAGTAATAATTTCCCACGGTTCCAATCCAGCCTCTGCTGCGGCTGAATCTTCAACGATACCACTCGCATGAACACCTGGGTTCACCACAGCGAATTGTGTGGCCAAAGCGCAAATCAGTAACCATGTAAAAAATCCAGCAAAGAGATTGGTCGCTGGCGCGGCAGCAAACAACCTTGCTCGTTCACGCCGTGGTGCTTGTGTGAGTTCTTCATACTCCGGTTCGACAAAGGCCCCTGCTGGAAAGGGCCCCAACATCAATACGCCTACAGAACGTACACGCATTCCGTGTGCACGCGCTTGCAGAGCGTGTGCAAATTCATGGATAACAAGAGCACCGACAAATGCAATGGCTGGCCACCAAAATGGAATGATGGGGCTGACGCCAGGGAATGGGATCAGTTGGCTTGCTGGAGTATCCGTTTTGGGAACTCCTGTAAACAAAGCCAACGAAAAGGAGAGAAGTAGGAATATGACAATGAAAACCATGACAACTGCACAGGTCCAAAGTGAAACCTCACCATATACGCGCCAGAATTTCCGTGGTGTTGCCGCTTTCTCAATCGTATCTTGTCCACGTGTTGTGCGTAGCATCAAGAGTCCACCCATTACCCGTGTTGCCTTCCATCTATCGAGAATTCCTCGGCGTTCTAACTGGCCTAGAAGCAGTACCCAAATACACAGAGCAGCAAATGCCCAATGCACTTGCACAGCTAGAAAGGCACTGATGAAAATCAGAATGAGTGCGCGCCGGTCGCGCGTCCGCCGTGCATCGCTCACGTGTGGGCCTACTCCCGCTTCTTCTTGAAGCATCGGGAGAGAACTCAAGGCGACAACCCCTCTCGCCGTACCATGGTTGACATGGATGAGGCGCGACGAATTCAGCGCAGAGTCAACACCTTGCTCAGAGATCGAGATGCCATCCGCCGCATGCTAGAGCAGGCAGATTATGAGCGACTTGGTCGCGACGTAGGTCGTCAAAGCGTGACCATTGACAAACTCGAAGCGCTTCTATCAGGTGAAGATGTTTAGGCCTTAAATCGCTGCATCCAAGTTGGTAAGGGTTCAGGTTTTGCCTCTATGACGGGTTCAACATCCATTTTGATGGCCAATGCTTCAGTCACAATTCTGGACAATCCATTATCCTCAGAATTTCTGCAAACAACACCAAGGAATTGATGGAGGGGGAGGCCCAGATCCCAATCGAGATGCGGTTTTCCATTTCGGGTCAATGGCAAAGTGGGAATCCGTTTGGCAAGTGTTGCCAAACCCCCTGTCAAGGTTGATGTTTCTACTCGAAAAATGCGCCATGAATCTCCACGCACACCCTTGAGTCTGTGTGCATACAGTGGCATGAGGCCGCATTTTTCTCCAATATCTTTCATCGCTTTCAATTGAGTTTCGGTTTGCCCTGAAAAGTAGACTTTTTTGCCGGCTCGAGTTTTGACTTCAATTGGAAAACATATATCGCCACGTAAGGCGAGCAAATCTCCACTTCCATCCATGCCGCTACCAGCTGCTCGAACCACCAAAAAAGGTCTCTGAACGACTTGCATTGCCCGTGCGCGCTCAAGTTCAGTACACGAGCGCGTTACCGCGCGAACACCATCAGGGGAACCAGCCAATACCGCCCTTAATTCGCGCTCGTAAGACGAGGCCATCAGCGTAGCCGGCCCATCCGCGGCTATTACAGTGTTCGCTCAATCCCCGTGACCTCACACGATTTGTTTGGTAAATCGAAAATTTCGGTCACAGGTAATGCAAAGGTTTGACTATCGACAGAGGAACCCATTAGCGTGGGCAAGGTCATCGTCCGAACATCGGATTTCCGTTTGGCTTATCGGTTACTGGCCGGTTTGAAGGCGAGGCAGGTCCGTTGTGATCACCTTGAAGGGAATGCTCCGCTTCCACCATCATCTCTTGTTTGGATGGCCACACACGAGGAAGTTGAGGCTGCTGCTGACCCTCTGGGAATTGGGGCGACACTTGAATCGGTAGATTCGGCCATCGATCGTGCGCTACGCTTTGTTGCGAAAGGTGGTATGGTCAAGGAATTGACATTCGGTATTGATCCGGGTCCCCGTCCTGGTTTGGCTTGGATCGGCGATGGTCGCATTTTGGGGGCGGCTCAATTTGAATCCGTAGATGCAACCGTAGATCGGATATGTGCACTTTCAAGTGACATAGGTCATACCTCTTTGACAGTGCGAATTGGTGATGGTTCTCGTACGATTTCAAATCGCTTGGCCAATGTGTGCCTTGCGCGTGGGTTGAGGGTTGAGCGTGTGGATGAAAGGCGTACATCTAGGGGATTACAACGTAATCAGCATCACGCTTCAGCAGCAAGGATTGCTCAGATGAATGGCGAATTGGTGGTAGAAAAACAACCGGTGGTCCCGACTTCGGGCGAGGTGAAAGAAGTTCAGAGGTTGAGTCGTCGAGTATCGGGCGGACAGGTGACAATTTCCCAGAGGCTGGCACAGGCAGTTGCAGTGGGTCGGCTTTCAATGGATGAAGCGATTGGTAGACAACTCCAGAGAGTAAGTTACTGAGGCGCAGTGCATGGCGTAGCGCGTGTTGCGCCCCACAGTTTCGCATATCGGAGGATAATATCGATGCCATCACAGGCGAACTCAAACTACTGTGATCCAGACCGTCGCTGTGGTGATGTCACGTGAATCCGAAATCTCTAGGGTGAATTCCCATGTACCGACTGCAAGGCCGGTGGCATTCGTCATCCTCCATCCGTCCTCGACATTATATTCGATCGTCGCGCCACATTGGTCACAACTCCAGTTGAACCTGAAAGCCCCCGGCCCCTCGTCCGGGTCGTAAGAGCCTGAAGCGTTGAGCTGCACGGTGGTGCCGTAGGCCACGGTCTGGTTCAAGCCAGCGACGGCGATGGGTGCAATGTTGGTGAACTGAGTGGGCCATGTCGTGTTCATCCACTCGGTGTGAGTGGCGCTGAATTCACCATCGAACACGGTCAGCGTAATCAGGTATTCACCTTCTGCCGAGTAATTGTGGAATGCTTCCCTGCCATTACTGGTGTTTCCATCGCCGAAGTCCCAACTGTAGTAATGAGGGTCTGAATCACTTGCATTAGATGCGAATTTGATTCCGTGAACGCTCAACACATAGGCTTCACTGGGCATGATATCAGAGAGGGTTGGCGCGACATTCGTGTGGCTTCCAAGGTCGACCCACCCGTGACTGATGCCACCATGTCTGTCACTGACGATGACGAATACCCTCCGGTCGGGCGGGTCATTCCAACTCATTGTATCCAGGAAACCATGACCGATTCTGTTTGAATTGTGAGTATTGCCACCATTCGTTTTGAAATTCCAGAATACTGAGAGGTCGTCACCATCGACATCACTCGTTGTGACGCTGAAGTCGTAGACATGGGGCGCGGTTGAAACGAGCGTCGCGCTCACATTCTGAATCGTGGGTGCCGTATTGGACGGGAATTCGCCGATGTTCACCTCAACTGTCACCGTGTTGCCCACCGTACTGACCAGTGTGAGATGAATCGTCCCTGAAGGGTCAGTCCATGACCTACCAACATGGAGATTCGAGTCGAATCCACCCATGATTGTCTGGGTTTCAGGTGAGGCATCGAACGCCACTGTACCAATCCCCCCGGACACTCCAGGTTGGTCATCAAATGGGTAGGTGTGAACGATTTCCACCTTACCGCCTCGGTTGGTCAGCCACCAATTCTCACCATTCAATATCGGTATACGAATCGTACCGGCATCGGAATCGTCAATATGAGTGATAGTCCAAGTCCCACCAGAACTCGCGTCGTAGATGTTGGAGGAGTTGATCCAACCAAACATGGCCTTGTCCGCTGCGTTCAAGGAACCCATTTCTAAACCACCACCCAATGCACTCTGACCAGATCCATACTCTTCCAGAACACCTTCGTGGAGGTTGCGGAATCCAGAATGGTCGATGCCCAATGCATGGCCGAACTCATGTACGTATACGGGGGGGAGTGGCCCGAATGTGATTCCCATCTGGACCCGGCCGGTGAGAATGGAGAGGGAACTGCCATTTGGCATGGTCATGTTCTTCCAAATCATTCCCTTCGATCCGAAGGCGTTGTTCGCAGTATTGCGGAAGATGATCTGGTCGAATTCGCTGAGGTTGAAGCCATCTTGCGCCGCCGAATCCAAGCCATTCAGGTGGTTTTGACTTTGGGGTGAACTGGCGATCTCATAGGGGCCCGCCACGCTGGTGTTGAACCAAATCTTGCCGAATGACTGATTGACGAACCAATCATCCACGATTGAAAACTCAGCCAACGCCTCTGCGGCTGTCTTCGGAGTAGTCGCTCCGGGGTCATTCGTCAGGATGATCAGAACTCGACTCTCACCTGTAGCCCGTTCCAGCGTATACTCGCGTTCATTCGGCAGTGGCGGTGGCGGGTAGATGCAACTTCCATCATCCACG
>JAPKEY010000241.1 GCA_028821815.1 Candidatus Poseidoniales archaeon
CTCAATCCTTCGTCGATTCCAAGGCCGTGGATGAGTCGGTCTTCTGTCACGTTTCCAAGTGCTGAAATTCGATTCAAATCCAAATGACCATCACCATCACCAATCGCCGGTAATAAATCAGCGGTTAGCAATGTACTGGCGTTGTATATTTGCCAATCGTCAGTTGCATTTGCAATATCGCGAATACCAGCATTTCTCAAGACGACATGCCCCTTGGAATCAGTTAATTTTTCAAGGCCATCAATTGCCATTTGATCCATGCGGTCAACATCAGCTACATTACTGCCAAGTTTCAGTTGGCTGAGTGCGAGAAAAGCACTGACAATGACTAGAAACAGGACGAAGGCAGAGAGGAATTCAACAACCGCAGTCACCCCTCGGTCATCATGCATTTTTCGTGCACTGGCGACCTCGTCCCCACCCCGCATCATCAGGTGGCCATAAAGGTCGTATCCATCAACCCTGTGGCCCATTTCCTAGCATGGAACAATCCTTCTGGCACAGTGTCGGTTCGCCGAGGGGTATTTACGGGCCGTTTGTGGTCGTCGCTTCAATGGGTTCAGTTCAGCGCGCCCTACGGGCGCGGAATCAACACCGTGCAGGGGCGCTAGTTTCCCTCATGATTTTGAGCACTTTCGTGGCATTTTTGACCCCGGTTCAAGCCAATATAGCCACTGATGATGTTGCCATCACAACAGCGATTGAACCAACACCCGAAATTCATTTTGACACAAATGATCTCATCGATTGGACACCCGCGGTTTTAATTGAAAATCAATATGATTTCAATGCCGATGCCCGCACTATCGATCTCGAAATTTGCGGTGGTGATTATACTGAGTTTGCAAACTGTCCAACGCCGCATATCATCAAAGAGAGTTCAGCACAATCTCCTAACCTCAATCGTTCAGGCGTCGATGGGGATTCAGCCATTGTTTCATTTTACTCATTCTTTTGGTTCATTGATTCAGACGACATAGTGACGTATTCAGGTGTTTTCACAGTCATGTTCCATTTTGCGATTGAAGACAATAATCCAACTAATGACCACATTCGATATACTATTTCAATCGAAGAAAACTTGGTCGATTTAGTTGTCAATGGTCATGACGTTGACACTTCAACAGTTTACAACAGCAATTCCCCAATCCCTGCAAATCTCGATGTTCGTAGCCGCTCTTGGCCTGTGGCACAGAATTTCTCAAGTCATTGGTCAATGCATTTGGTCACCCCATTGGTCGCTGAATCTCAGGATTGTGTCGATTGGGAAAAGAATCACACAGGTATGGGGAATGCAGAGGGGACTGGTGAATTGATTATTCACACGGCAACTCACTACGATACAACATCTAGTGTGTATCATTCACCGTTTGATATTCAGGTCGGTATTACCAATACATCAACAAAGATTCTAGGGAATATTGCAGTCTCTGGCTCTGAATATGGATTGGATCACACGGTGCAAGTGACAGCAACCCTCAATGGAAGTGAAATTTACACAGAATATTGGGGATTTACAGGTGATGGAACCGTTCAAAATCAGCAGTACAATACAGATATTGAAAATGGTACAATTTGTTTTACCGTTGAGATGACTGTACCAGAAATCCAAGTTGCTGAAGATAGCCATGAATTAGGTGGGTATAGTGGGACTTACAGTTCAGCAGCCATCCCACTACCGGACCTTGTTGCGCCCTTTGCTGGTGACTTTGAAGTCCGTGCATGGGTGAATGGGTCGTTTTTAGATCCAAATCCACATAATGATATGACCGTTTTTGAAATCACAGTGAATGACACTACAGATGTGTGGATACGCGAAGTCGTACCCGCACGTGGCACTACCTCCTATGTTCTACAAGGTGGGGAATATCTTGTTCGGTTTCCGTATGGAG
>JAPKEY010000242.1 GCA_028821815.1 Candidatus Poseidoniales archaeon
CCGTAATGGCGATTCCAGTAAGGTCTGTGGCATCAACCCAACAGTCGAGACTGTCACTTGCCACCATCGGTTGGAAGGAGAGATTTGCCTGATATCGGGATACGTGACCCGCAACCGTCTGCACTGCTAAGGCTTGCAATGGCTCCCCAATAGACTCGAAGGCACGCATAATCTGACAGGTCATTGTCCAAGATTCGTTGGATAATCCAGCACCGATGTCCTGTAGACTGAATTGCACAATGATATCAGTCGCATTAGCGGGGATGAAGGATGGCTCGAAACTAATGAGAGTGGGCGCATCTTCATCCACTTGTAGTCTGAGAGAGGAGGGCGTTGATTCGACGATTCCAGGGGCTTGATTCAATAGAAGGTTCACCCTATAGAACCCATTACTGTAGGCAGATACTTCGCCTGAGAAGTAACCCTCGCCATCTGCTGTCACGACCAGTGGAAGGTCGGATGGAACTTCAAGTTCGACAGTATAGGAATTCGCCGGTGGTGCAAGATTAGCGGAAACATACCGTACATGCCCGCTAATCTTCAATCTCGTATTGAGAGCGACATAATCGTCCACTGAAAGCGGAGTGTTCAGTGGGTCATCAGCCAACGAAATGGAGAAATTAGACAATTGGATACTAGAATCCAGTGTCCAGAATACACCTGTGTAGAGTGTTTGAGGTCCTGAGGAATCGGTCAGCTGCATCGAAATCTCGTTGGTTGCAACTGTGGGATTGAACAATGGCGTGAACGAGAATGAAAGGTTCAGATAGATGTTCTCCCCTTCACCTGTAATCGTGTATTCTAGAACCTGCACCTCCGGATTGTTTGAGGAGAAACTGCTTTCTTCTGTCCACATCAATTCCGTGTTCGAGCCGAGGTCGACGACAATCTCTTGGAGGTCACTGAGTCCATTATGATCGTTCATTGTGATGTTTAACCAAGTCGAATGTGTAGGGACGAGAGTCCCAGCGCCGTGATATTCCAGCGTGGCATCTTTGAATATGGTGGGACTTGGAACCAATGAAGTGTAATCGGTCAAATCTTGCTCGAATCCAGGCCCAGTTGCAAGATAATTTCCAGCGATGTCATTGCCTTCGATGAAGAGAGATACTCGTTGACCCTGTGCATTGGTTGTATCATCGTATGTTGCATGGTAGAACTCGGAATCACCTTGTCTCTGCAATGGCCCACTGGCATATTCGGTAATTGATGGAATCCCATCCCCGTCATCGTGTGCGGATTCGATCCACCAACGCAGGCGTAGAGATCCATCATCGATACCAATGGAGTCTGCAATTGAGACGTTGAACAATTGCTGTGGATCAGGGATGATACGATTTCCAAACGGGGCATTCAGCATCATTCCGGGGTCGGTCGCATCGATTCTGAACAAACATTCACCATCACCCTCAGGTGTGAAACCGAATGAGCCTGCGATGTTTGCACTAACGGTGAATCCATCGTAATGATTATCGTTGGGTGCCACCGAGTTGATGGAAAATACACCATTCAAATCTGTGGTTGAATTACCACTGACATTTTCAAGTTCGACAAGTACGTCTCCGGGCTGTGGACTGCTGGACTCGTTGAGGAAATGCACCACCCCGGTCGCTCGAAGCAGGTCGCCTCCAGCCACCCATTCACCTTCGAAGACCTCAGGCCCACCATCACTCGGGTTCGTCTCATCCCACAGGTGGAAGTCCACAATTTCCAGTCGCCTCTCATGATTGGTGGTTTGAGTTGAGAGCCTATCGGTATGCAGATTGCCCGATGTTGTCACCTGACCCAACCAAGATACATCCTGCTCTTCGGGCCAATCCCAGTCCACTTCGATGTCCCATTCCATCAATCCGGTGTCAGAATTCAAGGGTTGCCAGTTGCCTGAAACAT